>JAHEYW010000048.1:11856-17027 GCA_023251395.1 Bacteroidales bacterium | reverse complement strand
AGAGATCATAGCTCATAGCAATTCAAAGTTCAATGTTCAATGTTATTGCTTTAAACCTTAAACCTTTTGTACCTTGCACCATCGCACCCTATCTTCCCATCTGCTGTTTCACAATCTTCGCAATATACTTCCCAAGTATATCAAACTCAAGGTTTACGACTGTCCCTTTATTGATCTGATGGAAATTGGTCATCTCATAAGTGAAAGGGATTATTGCCACCTGGAATGACTTTGGCTGCGAATTCACAACTGTCAGGCTTACTCCATTGACAGCAATTGATCCTTTTTCAACAGTCATATAATCATCCTGCTGAGGCTCGTAAGAGAATGTATAATACCAGCTTCCTCCGGCTTCTTTTACTTCTGTACAAACTGCAGTCTGATCAACATGTCCCTGAACCATATGTCCATCCAGACGACCATCCAGTTTTGTACTTCTCTCAAGATTTACCTTATCACCTGGTTTGAGATGGCTCAGGTTAGTCTTATCGAGAGTCTCCTTTATCGCCGTAACGGTATATGTATCCATGACCTTTTTTACAACAGTAAGGCAGACCCCGTTATGGGATATACTCTGGTCGATCTTCAGCTCTTTTGTAAACGAACACTTCATCGTAATATGAAGATTATCATGTTCTTTCTCAAGCTTTACAACAGTAGCGGCTTCTTCAACAATTCCGGAAAACATAATTTTTTTTTGATAAAAGTATAAAATTTAATTGTTACGACATATATATTGAAGGATAATGGCGTAATGGCATAATGGTGTAAGGGTTTAAGGGTTTAGCAGCATAACAATTTTGCTGTTCATACAGAGTATTATAAATAAATACCTTTTGTAATTCAATTTTTAATAATTTACCTTTATTACCGTGCTAATTTCTATTTCTATCTAAAACGCTGCTTTATGGGAAATTTTCAAAATTTATATGCATGGCAAAAGTCAAAAAATCTTGCTGTTGAGGTTTATAAGCTTTGTCAGCATACAAAGCTTTCGAAAGATTTTGGACTCAGAGATCAAATTCAAAGATCGGTTGTTAGTGTTCCAAGTAATATCGCCGAAGGAGATGAACTGGGTTCAGATAAACAATCAGTAAAGCATTTTTTAATAGCTAAAGGTTCATTAGCTGAACTTATCACACAGATTATTATCTCAAATGAAATAGGATATATTGACAATTCTAAGAAAGAAAATATTATTAACGAATGCAAGACTATTTCAGTCATGCTCTCTCGTCTGATAAAAGCCCGAACATCCTAATCCAGAAATTATCAGACTTTTATAGTCTGTTCCAACATTTCACGATCAGGCCTTAATGCCCCAGCATCATTACGCCCTTACGCCCTTGAGCCCTTACCCCTTTACGCCCTTACGCCTTTGAGCCCTTCAACCCCCTTCTTCATCTTTATTCCAACTTTTTATTATCTTTGTCCGGTTTTTTAGAAATTATCTTGAACATAATAACTACTTGATTCAATGGGGAAAAGGTTTCCTGAATATAAAGGTCTTGATCTGTCAAAAATAAATAAGGATGTCCTTAAAATATGGGACGAAAACCAGACTTTCGAGAAAAGTGTGAGACAGAGGGATGGTAAAGGAGAATTTGTTTTTTACGAAGGACCACCTTCTGCTAATGGTATTCCTGGTATTCATCATGTGATGGCCCGGGCTATTAAGGATGCAATCTGCAGATACAAAACCCAGTGCGGATATGAAGTGAAAAGAAAAGCAGGTTGGGATACTCACGGACTTCCTGTTGAGCTTGGTGTTGAAAAAGCTCTTGGCATTACAAAAGAGGATATTGGTGTAAAGATCTCTATTGAAGATTATAATAAAGCCTGCAAGAAGGATGTAATGAAGTACACCGACCTGTGGGAAGATCTCACCCGCAAGATGGGCTATTGGGTCGATATGGATGATCCTTATATCACATACGACAGCAGATATATCGAGACTCTCTGGTGGCTTCTGAAACAACTCTATTCAAAAGGATATCTTTACAAGGGTTATACCATTCAGCCATATTCCCCTGCTGCCGGAACCGGACTAAGCTCACACGAGCTTAACCTCCCGGGCTGCTACAGGGATGTAAAAGACACTACGTGTATCGCTCTTTTCAGGGTGATTAAGGATGCAAACTCTGAATTCCTGTTCAAAGAGATCGATACCCCCTCGGTTCATATCATGGCATGGACAACCACGCCATGGACACTTCCTTCAAATACTGCCCTTGCAGTTGGTGCTGATATAACATATGTAAGAGTAAGAAGCTTCAACCCATATTCAGGTGAACCGATAACTGTTGTAGTGGCCAAAGAACTCCGGAATGCAATGTTCCCTGAGCTTAATGCGATCCTCGATTTTCTTGACTATAAGGCTGGCGATAAAAAGATACCTTTCAAAGTGCTCGATGAATTTAAAGGAAAGAAGCTGGAAAGGATTAATTATGAGCAGCTTATCGACTGGGTGAAACCTGATGCAGGTGCATTCAGCGTCATTACTGGTGATTTTGTTACGACAGAAGATGGTACAGGCATCGTTCATATTGCCCCTACCTTCGGTGCCGACGACTATAAAGCTGGAAAGGATAATAATATTCCTCCGATGCTTGTGAAAAGAAAAGACGGCTCAATGGGGCCGATGGTTGACAAGCGGGGATATATGGTCCCGATAAAGGATCTTGATGAGACATTTGTAAAGGAAAGGGTCAATTTAATTACTTACAAAGGTTTTGAAGCCCGTCCGGTTAAGAACGAATACGACCCTGAAGGAACAGCTGATAAGGAAACTCTTGATGTTGATATAGCAGTGAATCTCAAACAGCAGGGCAAGGTTTTCAGGATTGAAAAGCAGGTACACAGCTATCCGCATTGCTGGAGAACCGACAAACCTGTTCTTTATTATCCTCTCGATTCCTGGTTTATTAAGACAACTGCCTTACGCGACAGGATGATTGAGTTGAACAATACTATCAACTGGAAACCACAATCAACCGGAACAGGACGTTTTGGTAAATGGCTGGAAAATCTTGTTGACTGGAACCTTTCACGTTCACGCTACTGGGGAACACCATTGCCTATCTGGGTTACAGAGGACCGTAAGGAGGAAAAATGCATTGGCTCTGCCGAGGAACTGAAATCTGAAATTGAAAAATCTGTAAAGGCCGGATTCATGAAGAGCAATCCTCTGGGAAAATTCACTGTTAATGATTTTTCAAAAGAGAATTATGAAAAGTTCGATCCCCACAGGCCATATGTTGATGAAATAATTCTTATCAGTGATAGTGGGAAAAGGATGTTACGCGAACCCGATCTAATTGATGTATGGTTCGATTCCGGAGCAATGCCGTATGCCCAGGCTCACTATCCATTCGAGAACAAGGAAAACTTCAGTGAGATGTTCCCTGCAGATTTCATAGCAGAAGGAGTAGACCAGACAAGAGGATGGTTCTTTACCCTTCATGCAATAGCGGTAATGGTCTCTGATTCTGTTTCATACAAAAATATTATCTCAAACGGACTTGTCCTTGACAAGAACGGCAACAAAATGTCGAAACGTCTTGGTAACGCTGTTGATCCTTTCGAGACTATTGAAGAATATGGTTCAGACCCGCTGAGATGGTATATGCTCACCAACTCACAGCCATGGGATAATCTGAAGTTCGATATCTCCGGTGTGGATGAGGTGAAACGTAAATTCTTCGGTACACTATATAATACTTATTCCTTCTTTGCATTATATGCTAATGTTGACGGATTCACATATAAGGAAAAGGAAGTCCCTGTAAATGAAAGGCCTGAGATTGACCGATGGATCATTTCACTGCTCAACTCTTTAGTTAAGGAGGTTGGTCGTTGTTATGAGGATTATGACCTGACCAGGGCAGCCCGTGCAATACAGGATTTTGTTACTGAAAACCTGTCAAACTGGTACGTTCGCCTCAACAGGAAGCGCTTCTGGGGCGGGGAACAGAGTAAAGACAAACTGGCAGCATACCAGACTCTTTATACATGTCTCGAGATTGTAAGCAGACTGGCTGCACCAATTGCACCATTCTATATGGACCGCATCTTTATGGATCTTAACGGGGTAACCGGACGTGATCAGGAGTTGTGTGTTCATCTTGCCCATTTCCCTTCAGCTGATCAGTCACTTATTGATCCTGAGCTTGAAGAGAGAATGGATATCGCGCAGAAGATCTCTTCGATGATACTCGGACTCAGGAGGAAAGTGAATATCAAGGTACGTCAGCCGCTTGCCAGGATAATGGTTCCGCTTCCCGATGCCTCATTCAAAGGCAAGTTTGAGGCTGTAAGGAACCTGATCCTTTCAGAAGTTAATGTGAAAGAGGTTGAATATATAGATGATACATCAGGAGTGCTTATCAGGAAGATCAAGCCGAACTTCAAGGTACTCGGACCGAAATATGGCAAGATGATGAAAGAGATAAGTTCGGCTGTGGCAGCACTCGATCAGAAAGGGATCAATGAGTTTGAAAAATCGGCTGGGTATACTTTCACTATTAATGATACAAAGCTTGACCTTACTATGGAGGATGTTGAAATCATCTCTGAAGACATCCCGGGCTGGCAGGTAGCCAATGATGGAAAACTTACTGTAGCGCTTGACATTACCGTGACAGAAGAGCTTAAGAATGAGGGCATTGCAAGAGAGTTTGTGAACAGGATCCAGAATATCCGTAAGGAAAGCGGCTTTGATGTAACAGACAAGATTACTGTCCTTATTGAGGATCATGAAATGATAAGGGAAGCGATTAAGCTTCACTCAGCTTATATAGGATCGCAGACGCTTGCAACTGAGATATCGTTAGTGGGTTCAGTTACCGGAGATTCAATCCGCGAGATCGATATCGATGATGTGATGGTAAAGATAGTGGTGAGGAAGAATTAGCCCCCCAACCCCCCTAAAGGGGGGCTAAAGAAAAGCCGCCCCGTTTCCTGAGCAGCTCACTATTTCTTCTTCCTGTCGCCTGACGCCCTGCGCCCGTCGCCTTTTTCCTCTTCTTCCTAGCGCCGCACGCCGCACGCCTTACTTCTGCTTCATCTTCGCATCAATACACAGCGTTGCATGCGGTACAGCGCGTAATCTGTCCTTAGAGATCAGCTTCCCGGTCTCGCGGCAGATTCCATAGGTCTTATTCTCAATTCTC
>JAHEYW010000048.1:0-11756 GCA_023251395.1 Bacteroidales bacterium | reverse complement strand
TTACTTCTGCTTCATCTTCGCATCAATACACAGCGTTGCATGCGGTACAGCGCGTAATCTGTCCTTAGAGATCAGCTTCCCGGTCTCGCGGCAGATTCCATAGGTCTTATTCTCAATTCTCACAAGAGCAGCCTGAAGATGCTGGATGAATTTAAGCTGACGCTGTGCCAGTCTTCCTGCTTCTTCTTTTGACAATGTAGTTGCACCCTCTTCCAGTACCTTAAAAGTAGGAGAGGTATCCATGGTATCATTGCTTTCCTCGTGTGTGATGGAGGATTTTAAGATCTCATAATCTTTCTTGGCTTTATCAAGCTTGTTGAGTATGATCTGTTTGAACTCCTCAAGTTCCTCGTCCGAATATCTGGTCTTCTCCGCCATAGCTTAATTTATTTATCCGACAAAGGTATAGAAAATTGATTAATAAAAAAAAGTATGAAATAATAGGTAAGAATTGAAGGTTGTCTGCCAATTCTAACAAGGTCACTGTATTTAAACCCCTTTAGGGGGTGACCCAGCGAAGCGGGGTCGGGGGTTGTATAATATGACAGTATTTAACCACGGAAAACACGAAGTTTCACAGAACTTAATTCTCCCCATCACCCTTTCTCCCCATCTTCCTTTCTCCCATTCCCCTTAAAATCCGTAGGTTATCCCCGCATTCGCCGTATTTCTGTTCCCAAAAAAATACGCCGGACTCCATCTCTGATCACCCCTGATATCACTTATTGTAAAAGCACCCCACGCATACAGGTCGTTGATTAACTGATATGAGATCTTTAGACAATACGCAGTATTGTGCCACTGAATGATATCGAGAGGAGGATTACCCCACCTGCTGGTTCCAAGCTCTGTATAATCAGGTCCGCGGATTGCATCAATGAAGGATAGATTTATTTCAAATGTTTTTAATGGTTTGTAACCAAGTGAAACATACCATTCTCTGGAATTATCCCTGAGGTAATGGCCAAGATTATAACCGTTTGACTCATAAGTCAGTGTGGGTACATAATGTTGAAATGCAAGTGGATAAGTGTATGTAAATTCTGTGGTCAGTGACAAGTTTTGTATTGGGAAGTCCGTTAATCTGAAACCTGCTTTATAGCTTAGGAAGTTCCATTCATTTTTTGGTCGCTTATAGATCCTTGGAACCGATAGTTCGTCAATAAACAATGTTCCATAAAGATGTAAATGGCTGATCTGTCTTGAACTGATATCGATGAACATCTGAGAATTCATATTGTCAATACCTGAATTGACTGACTGATCGACAGATTTATAAAAGAATACGGGAACGAGATAGGCAGAAAAGACACCCAGATCGCTATAGATAATACTGTTACCAAGTGAGACATTCAGATTTTTCAGTGGGATGAATGTGAACATATTTGCAGCGACGAACTTTTTATGGTAAACCTCCCTGTAATCTGTGCCATAGCTATTTGTTCCCCAATAAGAACGTGAGCTGTCAACCACCATTGAATTAAGCCAGCCATGAAAATAGTTAAAATCAAACCATTTAACAGGTTGAATATGTAATCTTAGCTGAATAAATGTTGGATTATTCCCGCCAAAAATATTTGCACCGTTATAGTTATTTCCCCATTCAATTCTGTCCTTAACAAGACCGGCACTTCCCCATTTCCATGAATAAGTAACACCCCCCTGCATTTCACTCCAGGAATCTAAACCTTTAATATCTCCGCCTTCCCTTTTTGTAAGGTAACCCGGGAGACCAAGAATAGGTTTTTCATGATTGTCTCTCAGCGAGGCATAGAAACCCCAGTGCCCGACATACCCTCTGGCTTCAGCCCCATTTCGCAAATATGTTGCCTGTCCGCTTTCGTTCGTAAATATCTCACCCCCCAGTATTGGATTTACTGTTAACGAAAAAAGTGAATCCTTATAATAGAATAAATCAAAACGTCTTTCATCCTTTGCCCCGCTCAGCCAATGAATTCCTTCTCCTGTTCTCCCCTTCTCCCTTTCACCCCTTCTTTCATCTTTCATCTCTTTGCCAAAATCCAGCATATAAAATGCCAATTCTTTCTTTTGCCTTGAATTAAGAAAATCCCTTTTCCCCACTGCTTCTTTCAGCTTGTTTGCTATATACAGTCTTGAATATGGTTTTATGACCGAATTGATTGAAATAATACCATCGTTTGCTAGTTCATCTAAAAACTCATAAACGCCAGAATTATTAACAGAATGAGGTACCTCCTGGCATAAAATCTTTTCGTCAAAAGACAATGCTAAAATTGTAACAACCAATAAAAAGAAAATTCTTCTTAAGAATGTCATCGTAACAGTATAATAAGCAAATATATAAACTATAAAGAATAAATGCATCCAAAAGATTGAAGTCCGAAGTCCGAAGACGCAGGTATTAAGCGAGCATATTGAAACTTTACATTTTAATATACACATTAAGAACCTACGTCTCTGTGGTTCTCTGTGTCTCTCTGTGTCACTACCTCTTTGTGCCCCTTGCGGTTAATTGATTTTTCTTCTTCTGCAAGTCTGCTTACCTGTTTTCTTCCGCACAAAATTGGATATCTTTGCAACCTATAAAGACAACAAAGAATGAAAGCCGGGGAGAATCCATTATACATTAAGCCACCCAGACAAACCATCAAGGAAGAAGAAAAATGGTACGCTGTCTATACCAAGCCCCGTGCTGAGAAGCAGGTTTACAACCGGCTGATTGAAAGCAGTATAGAGACCTTCCTTCCTCTTCAGAAAACCTTCCGGATGTGGAGCGATCGCAAGAAGCTCGTCGAAAAACCACTTCTTTCTTCATATATTTTTGTCAAAACAAGGAGCAAGTTCTTCCCCATCGTATTCAAAACTCCGGGAGTTGTCAAGTTCGTTACCTTCGAAGGACGTCCGGCCTCCATCCCACAGAATCAGATCGATAACCTCCGTCTCCTTATTAATAGCGATGAGGATATTGAAGTCTCCGGCGAGAAATTCGCCCAGGGCGACAATGTAGAAGTGGTCAACGGTTCGCTGGTCGGCCTCACCGGTGAACTCATAAAGATCGGCTCGAAAAACAGGGTGGTGGTAAGGATAGATAAGCTTGATCAGAATCTCATTCTCAAAATACCGAAGACCTTTCTTAAAAAGATATGAAGAAAGGCATATGCCTTACACCCTGAATCCCTTCTTCCTTACGCCTTAAGCCCTTCTTCCTTAAGCCCTACGCCTTAAGCCTTATGCCCCAATTTCTCATCCAAACGGTTTATCCCCGAACGGACTCTTAAACGGATTATCTTTCGGACTTGCCCCTTTACCCCCTGATCTTGGAGGCGGGTCACTGGGATTAGTTAACATCCTGAGTGACACAGAATAATCAAGAGCGATCTTGTTTATTTCAGGTTTTATATATTTCTTTTTATTCTCAGTGAGCATCAAGCCGGGATTTAATAAACAACAATCTTTTTAACTATTGGTTTGTTAAGTCCCGTGAGATTAAGAACATAAACACCTTTCTGAAGTGTGAGAGGTATCTGATATGTCTGTCCGGGTGTTACATAAACCGGGCTCTGTGTAAATACAGTTTTTCCCTGGAGATTATATATTAACAGCTTGCCAGTACCTTTTGTAGCTTCATCATTATTGAACTGAATATTGAGAAAATCTCTGCTGTACCAGATTTTAGAATCCTCAATATTGGCCTTCTCAACCTGGGTAGCAATATTACCGAATATAAGCTGAAAATCGGTATATGTACCGGAGGCTAATGAAAATGTATACGTGGCATTTTTTGAAAGTGTAATCATATCACTGCCATGCCTGAGCATTACTGACTGATCATCCAGATTATCAAATTCTGTGGCTTTGATTGTGAAGGTACCCGAACTTTTCAATTCTACAGTAAGCGGTATTATTGTTGATGAGGTTCCAGGATCGGGAATAGTATTAAGTGCATATTTGACTGAGTTGACTTCTGAGTAAATAGCCACCTCAGATGAGGTACTGTTGAAGAGTTTAAACGCATCATAATTACTGTCGAATCCTTTTGTGGCCTTGTCGTACAGGCAGACAATCGTTTCGTCAGTAGTAGTGCTGTTGTCAAGAACAAGTTTGACCTTCCTTACTATGCTGTACCCTTTTGATCTCAGAGGATTTGCCCCGGTAAGTGTTTTTGCAGCCGTTGGTATTGTAAGAGACTGACTGGCTGCAGTCACATGAACAAAGAATCCCTGCATTGGCGCAATAACTGTTGAATAACCGGTCGTACCAGTATTAAGTTCAACATTCCAGAATGCAGATGCACCTTCTTTATTGAAGTATACAGTATTATCAATATTATCAGTATTGGTAAGCTCTGTTACACTGTTCAGGTCTATATTACAGGGATACGGGTTCCCGATAAGATTCCATCCCAGGTTTGTATAGCTAAGACTGCTGAATGTCTTGGAGGATGCATTAAGATTACCGGTAAAGGTTATTTTGTCTGCTGCACTAAAATAAACGTTGTAACCCTGTGAAGTATCAATTGAGGTGAATTTTTTAGTATTATTATACCCGTCAAAATACTGCCATCCTGCATTTTTGTTTCCACCTGCAGAATCCTCACGATATGACATAAGGTCCCCGTTGAAATTTGTAATTCCAAGAGCTGCCTTTGTTTCAGCGATTGTTGGCGTTGGTCCGATTGACATTGTGGTTACGGGGGGTATAATATAATGGAACCTGTAACTTGGGCTTCCCAGTCCTCCTGTGAGATATAATTCAACTGTACCCGGAACCGAAGTAGTATTATTAATAAGAATACCATCGCCTGTGACATCCGATTTAACTACCAGCCCTGCATTTCCTGCATTGTTTGTGAGGGCACCGTATACATGAAGGGCTTTACCTGCGGCAATTGTAAGAACAGCACCTGAATTAATTGTGAGGTCCAGACATTCAGCAGGTGAAGTGAGCAGCTGGTTAACAATAGGTTTGTAAGTTACATTTGTAATTATGGTGTTTTCTGATGATGTAGGCACTGTTCCGTAATTCCAGTTTGTCGAGGTGTTCCAGTCTGTGCTTGTTGTACCTGTCCATGTCCACGCCACAGGAGTAACAGAATATTCAAATGCACCCATGGAAGGATATGTACCACTTCTTGCAGCAGAATTATAATCTGTTGTTATACCCGTCCCTGTCACAGCAACAAGTGATGCGGCTGAAGGAAGGTAATCTGGTGCAGAAGTTCCTCCCGCACTAGAAAGGGTTGGATTGACTAATGAGCTGCTAACATCCTGTCCGGTAACAATTGGTAAAGTTGTTTTTGGTGTACTGTTATAATACCCGGGTCTGCCACCAGTCGTGGTATTTGGAGTATAATAATCGTTGAAGTCACAGGTAATGTTACTGGTACCTGTGAAATATATTCCGTAGTTGTAATTTCCGTTGCTGGTTGATCTGTTATTGAATAAAATATTATTTCTGATATTCTTTGTATTTGTTGTTCCTGAACAATATAAGGCATACGAAAGCTTGGTAGATCCGGAGGCTGTACCGCCGACATACACTGTATTGAAATAAAAATTGCTGTTATTTGTAACAGTTGTACCTGCTTCTGCGATACCATATACTGTATACCCAACATTCTCACCAACAGAAATTATGTTGTTTGAGCAGGTAAATGGAGTACTTAATCTGATACCAAAAACACTACCATTGGTCGACCCGTTTTTGAGTGTATGAATAAAATTACCCGAAACGATATTGGGACCAGTAGTATTCCCGCTGAAAAGTAAACCGACAACTGCTATTGCTCCTGATGTATAAGTATTTGATATATTATTTATGATATTATTCGATACCGTTCTCGTGCCATTTGTACCCGAAATTATCATACCACCTGCAGAACATGTGGCAGCCGATGTGGTGTTAGCACTTGGAATTGAGAGATAACTTATATTATTTCCATCAAAAGTACAGTTGCCATATGATGAATTGATTCCGTGAACATACCCCTGCGATGAGCTTGTATTTGCATTTTTCAGGTTGCTGATCCTGTTATTATTAATTGTAATTGTTCCATTGCCCTGATTCCATATACCAACCACAATCTGGGGTGAACCGGTTGCAGCGTTACTGGCATTGATACTATTAGCTGTGGCTTTACTACCAATATAATTGTTCGAAATTGTAGTCGTTCCGCTGACGTTGGTTTTATAGATTCCGTAAATATTATTTGCATAAGCCGGACCAGAATGTAAAGAGGTGATGGAACCTATTAAATTTTTCTGACAGTCAACGGTTCCGGTGCCTGAAATGTAAATACTATATACATATCCGGTTGCGGTACCGCCTGCTGTAACTGAAATAGAACTCACTCCTGTAGTATCTCCGATGCTGTTACCTGTGCTTGTTCCGATATTTACTGCTCCTGCTTCGATACTGATTCCGTACCAGTTGCCTCCAACCGAATTTGCCCAGTTGAAATTTCTGATGATGTTTCCCTGAATATTGCTGCCAGATGATGTTCCGACTTTCAGATCTATACCTGTAAACGTATTTGTCAAAGCAGCTGATTTATTCCAGGCTCCACCTCCACAGGAATAAGTATCTCCTCCAATATAATTTCCTGTTATGGTAAAATTATTTCCTGATGTGTTATTTACCTGGATCGCATAGTAGGTGACTGAGTAAGACCCTGATGGTGTCAGTCCGGAGTCATAAAAACTGTTTCCTGAAATAGTCCAGGCTGATGTATTGGATGACAGAAGAATTCCGCAGGAACTACCTGCAGCAGGAAGCGATTGGATGAGAAAATCATAGAAGTGATTGTCTTTTATTATATTACCATCATTGTCAATTCCTGAAGCTCCCAGCGAGTATATCATATTCACAGGACGATTCCCGGAATCCCCTGTAAGGTCATTGTTATAAATAGTATTGTTATCATTTCCGAGGGTCATGTATGTGTCGCTGAAAATGATAACTCCTCCGGTTGTTGAGGTTGACAAACCTTTAATGATACAATTTTTAATTGAGTCTCCGTTTGCATCGTTTACAAATTTTATTGTAGAGGCTGAATTATCCGCAAGGTCATTAAAAAGGGTAAGATTTTTTGAAGTTCCTGTCCCCCCCGCACTTCCATTAAATGTAACATTCGCCGCTCCATTTAACTCTATACGCGGACTAGCAAGACTACCGCTGATTATCACCCCTGGTGCTGAAGGATAAATAGAAATCTTAGTATAAAACGACCAGCCGTCATGACCGCTTTCATAAATAACTGCAGTACTGCTTTCTATGACACTCTTCACTATTTCAATTGTAATGTCTCCCATATCTCCGCCACCCCAGTTATTTATATATTGGAAAGCATCTCCGAGTGTGTTGAAATTATATGGTTGAGTATCAGTATTTCTGGGAGAATCAGGATCAATAGTTATGCTAGTCTGTCCGGCGACAGGTAAATATAAAAACAGAAAAATATATAATAAATAATTTCTCATCATAACTATAATAGTCATTAGACCTTTATGCCCCGCTATTGGTTGCATAAAAGCCTAAAACTGATTACCTCGGTGCAACATGCACTCCTTTATTGAAAGCAAAAATACCATTAAATTCCTTATATCCAAAACACCCGCTGTGATAATAGCTCTCACCTTCAACGCCCCTACGCCCCTACGCCTCAACACCCATTGTCCACCGAAGCCTCGGCAAAGGGGGATCACGCCTTTTCGCCTTTAAATTATTGTTTCACAAACTGTTTAACTATCTTTTCTTTGTCTGTTTGCAGAACGATAAAATAAACGCCGCTGTCATATCGACCAATATCAAGCGTAAGTGTCTTAATGTTCTTTTCAAGCTGTTTAATTATAATTGTTTTCCCTGAATTATCTGAAATGAGGAGAGTAACTGGTTTATCGTTTGATACTGATGACAAGCCGTCAATAGTTATGATACCATTTGCAGGATTGGGATAAACTATCAACTTTCTGAGTGACAGATCTTCAACAGCAGTTACAACCATTACGTTAATAAGTACACTTTTATTTGCAGTATTGTAATTAACGGCATCGTCCGGAGTAAAAGCAACAGATAATGACTGATTCAGACCGGCACTCAAAACAGTACCTGATGCCGGTGTATAAATAAAAGTGCCCGTAACAGTTGTTGTTGCGTTTAACTGGGTGGAACTTAAAGCTGTCCCCTCAACAATGTCTGCAGGATTGCCCCAGGTAATTACAGGTGTTGCTTTGTTTACCGTGATACTTAATTCTGAAGAATTCGCTTCAGTGCAGACACCACTTTTTACAACTGCCCTGTAACCCCATGTCCCGGCCGTTGTAGGTGTTTCTGAATAAGTGGCATTTGTATTGGAAATGGAGGACCAGCTTCCTGAGTTAAGTCGTTTTTCCCACCGTTGGATTGTTCCGGTATAAGATGATAATGTCATTGTACCGGTTGATGAACCATACGTGATAGTCGTTGTACCACTTATCGATCCACCAGCGCTTACCGGATCAATGTTTACGGTTGCTGTCTGTGCCAATTGTGCAGAACAGCTTGTGGAAGCATTGGTTGCCAATACGTTAAATGTGGTTGTTGAACTTAAATTACCAGTTGGTAAATTAATTGTGGTAGTGTTTCCGGAAACCGGCGATCCTACACCTGAAACGCCAATTCTTAACTGGTAATTTACCCCTGATTCTGACGAAGCAACAGTAATGTTCGTTCCTGTCCCGGAACATATTGTTCCTGGTCCGCTTACAGTCAATCCGGTATTGGGCAGAGGATTGATAGTTACTGATTTTGCCGATGATGTAAAGCTGCATCCGCTTGATGTATTAGTGACATTTACCTTATACCCGCCACTTGCAGTTGCAACGAGAGTTGAAGCTGTCTGACCGGAAATAACAACATCATCTTTATACCACACATATGATGGAGATGATGCGTCTGTAACTGCTGTCAGTGTTGTGGTCGTGCAGGCTGGACTAACTCCGGTAACTGAAGCAGATGGCAAAGTGCTGATCGTTACAGTGGCTACAGACGATGTTTGTTTACAAGAAGTGACTCCATCTGTTATTTTTACCTGGTAATCACCGGCATCAATCACCAGTAAAGTCGATGATGTCTCACCCGGAATTGTTGAACTGTTCTTATACCATATATATGATGGAGATGAGGCATTGGTATTTGCAGTAAGTGTTGTGGAACCACATGCATTTAAGGTTCCTGTTATTGTAGCTGTCGGATTAGCATAAATTGTGATAGTTATGGCATTTGATTCAGCTGCTCCGGTCCAGTCGCTCATACATGTCACCCTCGCCAGTCTTTTATACAGCGTGGTCTGGGTCAGGAATCCGGGATCATATGAGGACAAATTGCTTGAAGAAATATCTGAATAGCTTGATCCTCCGTTGGTTGAAAACTGCCATTTATATTCAAGACTTCCTGAGTGACCCGAAGGTAATGTGGAACTTGTAATGGGAGAAGGATCAAAAGGACTGCATCCTGCCTGGGTACCGGCAATCGTTCCCCCTGATGTCGGATTTGTACATGCCCCCGATTCCAGTGCACCCATAATTGGAACAACCCTTGCAGATCCGTAATAATCTGTAGTAATTCCTGTTCCGGATATTCCTGCCAGATATGTTGTAGCAACATAGTTCGCTGCAGAAGTTCCGCCGGGACTGTTAAAAACAGGATCCAGATTAAGGCTGTTAGCATCATTTCCGGGAACAAGTGGTGTGGATGTAACATTTGCACTGTTGTAATAGCCAAGTACTGTCCCGGTACCGAAAACATAATAATCGTTATAATTAAGTGTAAGACCCGTTGAAACTCCGTAATCGAACCATACGGCATAATGCAGGTTACTTCCGCCGGTGGTGGATCGGGCATTTTCAATAATATTGTTCCTTATATTTCTGGTATTTGTTGATACTGCACTGTAAAGGCTGAATGATTTATTAGTTCCGGTTGTAGCGGTGCCCCCGATGAATATTGTATTGAAATATAAACTATTATTATTTCCGGCGGCGCCTGATTCTGATATACCATAAATGGTTGTCTGGGTGGTCCCTGTCAGACTGATAATATTATTTGACCAGGTTGTAGCTCCACCCGATATTCTTATCCCATAGATAGTTGATGTTGTGGAAGAATTGATTACAGACAGGCTGTTAATGAAATTGGCGTTAACAACATTCGAACCTGTACTTGCATCATAGTCAATCCCGCAAATCAGTCCCGATGATGTGGTGTTGTTTACAAGATTTGCAATAAGGTTATTATTACAGTTAATTGTAACTCCCGAAGCCGTTTGTAAGCCATAAATACTGGCGCCGGCAGCTCCAGTAAATGTGATTGATTCACTTCCGCTGGATGAGCCTATCGTATTTCCTGTGACATCACCAATGTTAATTGTCCCTGCTTTCAGATATATACCGGTAAAAGCAGCCGGTCCGGTATTTGTCCAGGTTAGTTTTTTTATTGTATTATTCTGGATTGATGTAGGTGAAGCAGAACCAACATAAATATATAAACCATAAAATGGTGTATCGTAAGATGTCTTTGTCCAGGCTGTACTCCCGCATTGTGATGCCTTACCTCCGATATAGTTACCGGAGACTGTAAATCCGGCACCGGAGGAATTATCAATGTTAATAATTCTGTATTCAACACCCGCTGTAGCTGAAAATGAAGTCTTTTCATAAAAACTGTTCCCTGATATTGTCCATCCTGTTGTAAATGCTGACAAAGTAATGCCGGTTGAAATGGTTCCGCTGTTAAGGAAGTCGTAAAAGTCATTGTTAAGAATCTGGTTCCCGCTGTTTTCAGCACCTGAAGTACCTGCAGAGTAAACAGCATTTAAGGGTCTTCCGGCAGCATCATTCGTAATATTATTATTCTCGATTCTGTTTCCGTCATTACCGGTGGTACCGGTGGTAGTGCCAAAGTAAATTATTCCACCGGCAGATGCCAGAGAAGAGCCTTTAATCACACAGTTTCTTACAATATTGGAACTTGCATCATTAATAAATTCTATTGTATTTGCCGATCCCCCTGCCGTTGTATTTGTAATCGTCAGATCTTTTGATGTGCCTGATCCGCCTGCGCTGCCATCAATAGTTACTCCCGTGACTCCGTTGAACCGAATCACTGGTCCGTCAAACCCGGTACCTGAGATAGTATATCCCGATGCTACAGGGTATATGGTTACTGTACCAAAGGTAGACCATATATCAGTCCCGCTGGGGTAAAGTACAGCGGTAGATAGTTCGGTGGTATTGCCGGTTATCTGAATCGTAACATCCCCAAGATCTCCCCCGGAATTATTTAAGAAACTGAAAGCAGAGCCAAGAGTCTGGTATGTCGGATCTGTATTGCCCACGGTAATAGTAGTCTGCGAATTTGCGATTAACGAGATCAGAACCAGTATGGTGCAGAAGACAGTTTTTCTCATGATCAATAATTTTAAACGAAAAGGAATACATCGGTTCTATCAGAAAATATCCACCCTAAATTATTAAGGACTACAATGGATGTTGTCAAAATTAACCTTTATTTCGTTTTGTTTCAAAAAAAATTGATGAACAAGGTCACTTTATACACGAGTGGTTGAGAAATACGATTTCAACTTGCTTTATGACTTCTGATAAGCAGCCTGGTTGAGAGTAATATTTTATTTTGAAGATAGAATATTTCCGGAGGCTTGCATCTTCTAAGTTTTCTGTATCTGCCCTTCCTGGTTAATGAATATGCTATCCCCACAATCTGTTTGTATTCACGGGGAG
>JAHEYW010000047.1 GCA_023251395.1 Bacteroidales bacterium | reverse complement strand
CAGACGAATGATACTTGGTGAAATGGTCTCAGATGACCCATATTTTGTTGCCAGGGTGACACCCTTTCCGGAAAGTAAACCGGAGATCGTAAGCAAGGATTTTGAAACCATAGTTGGTTCTCTCAAGGACTTGTCTCTCAAAATAATAAAACTAAACCCAAACATAAGTCCTGAAGCCTGATTTGCTATCAGGAACATTGAAAACAGTACATATCTTATCAACTTTATCTGCTCAAATACTGATATCAAGATTCAGGAAAAGCAAAGACTTCTGGAGGTAAGTAATATTCGTGACAGAGGGTATATGCTTCTTGAATACCTGATCCATGAAATTCAGGTACTTGAACTGAAAAATGAATTGCAGTCTAAAGTAAAAAGCGACCTCGACCAGCAGCAAAGGGAATTCCTTCTCCATCAGCAGATGAAGACTATACAGAATGAGCTGGGAGGGAACCCGGCCGAGAAAGAGATTGAAGAGTATAGGAAGAAAGGGGAGAATAAAAAATGGAGTGTTGAGGTAAAAGCAACATTTGACAAGGAGCTTGATAAGCTTCACAGGCTGAATCCGGCCGCCGCTGAGTATTCAGTGCAGGCTAATTATATCCAGACCCTTCTGGATCTGCCATGGAATGAGTATACCAGTGATAATCTTGATCTTAAGAATGCACGTAAAGTGCTTGATAATGATCATTTTGGACTTGATGAAGTAAAGGAAAGGATACTTGAACATCTGGCAGTACTGAAACTGAAAGGTGATCTGAAATCACCCATACTTTGCCTTTACGGACCTCCGGGTGTTGGGAAGACATCGCTTGGAAAATCTGTTGCAAAAGCTCTCGGCAGAAAGTATGTCAGAATGTCACTAGGAGGACTTCATGATGAGGCAGAAATTAGAGGTCACAGGAAAACATATATTGGTGCAATGCCGGGCAGGATAATTCAGAATCTGAAAAGAGCCGGTTCTTCCAATCCTGTTTTTATCCTTGATGAGGTGGATAAGGTTGGCCAGGATTTCAGAGGGGATCCATCCTCAGCATTACTTGAAGTGCTTGACCCGGAACAAAACAGCACTTTCTTTGATAATTTTATTGAAATGGAGTATGACCTTTCAAAGGTCTTGTTTATTGCAACTGCCAATACCCTTTCAACCATTAGTCCGGCTTTAAGAGACAGGATGGAACTGATTGAAATAACAGGTTATCTTGTAGAGGAAAAACTTGAAATTGCAAGACAGCACCTTCTTCCTAAACAACTTGAAAATCATGGTGTTAAACCAAATCAGCTGAAGATTGGCCAGAAGGTAATGGAACTTATTGTTGAAAACTATACCAGGGAATCAGGTGTAAGGGAACTTGACAAAAGGCTGGCAAAAGTTGTCAGAGTCAGAGCAAAATCTATTGCTTCAGAATCAGAGTATGATAGTGTATTGACTGATAAAGATCTTCTTGCTTTGCTTGGTCCTTCCAAATATACTCGTGATATTTATTCAGGAAATGAGCAGGCAGGTGTCGTAACCGGACTGGCATGGACTGCCGCTGGCGGGGAAATACTTTTCGTTGAAACAAGCCTGAGCAAAGGAACGGGTAAACTTACGCTGACAGGAAACCTGGGCGATGTGATGAAAGAATCGGCTGTAATTGCCCTTGAATACCTTAAAGCTAATACTGAGCTTCTGAACCTTCCGGATAATTTTTCGGAGAAATGGAATATTCATATCCATGTACCGGAAGGAGCTATTCCCAAAGATGGTCCATCAGCTGGAATAACCATGGCAACTTCAATAGCATCAGCATTCACTCAAAGGAAAGTGAAGAAGAACATAGCAATGACTGGCGAAATAACTCTTCGTGGAAAGGTCCTTCCTGTTGGTGGAATAAAGGAGAAAATCCTCGCTGCGAAACGGGCAACCATTAAAGAAATTATCATTTCAGAGGATAACCGGAAGGATGTTGAGGTAATTAAAGAAGTCTATCTTAAAGGGCTGAAGTTCCATTATGTGAAGACAATTATGGATGTACTGTCACTTGCATTATTGAAACAAAAAGTGGATAATCCCAAAAAACTTACTTTTGACTAATCCAAATTTACACCAACCATGAAGAAAATTGCAGTATTTCCGGGGTCATTTGATCCTTTTACCATCGGTCATGAGGCAATAGTTAAACGTGCACTGGTAATGTTTGACGAGATTATCATTGCTGTTGGTGCAAATGCCCTTAAAAAAAGCTATTTCGCAGTCGAAACAAGAAAGCAGATCATAAGTAAAGTTTTCAAAAATGAACCCAGGGTAAGAGTGGATCATTATGAAGGGCTGACAGTGGATTATTGCAAAAAAAACAATGCCGGATTCCTCCTCAGAGGCCTGAGAACAGCAGCCGATTTTGAATTTGAAAGGGCCATTGCACAAGTTAATAAGGTTCTCGCTCCTGATATAGAATCAGTCTTTATTTTAACTGTACCCGAGCATTCACATATTAACTCCACCATTGTCAAGGATATTATAAGGAGTGGGGGTGATGCCTCAAAGTTTATACCTGCATCCATTAACATCAAAGATTATAAAGGGGATGAAGATATGTAAACCCTTTCTTTGTTTTTTTCTGATTCTGGCACCTTTACGCCTTAATGCCAGTTCTGTTATTGTAAGGGGCTCAGGATCAGGGTATAATAATGTTGAATTAAGGTTTTTTACCCAGACAGACCCTGTTACAAAAGGATTAAAGCCGGTTATGCGGATCAGATGCAATGAAAATGGCTCATTTTCAGCTGAGATCCCTAATGACCATCCAGGGGTGATTTATATAAAAACGGGAATCTTCATGTTCAGGTTATTCCTGACGGGAGAACCGGTTTATGAACTTCAGTTTCCAAATTATGTTCCAAAGGCTAAAACTGAAGAGATGAATCCTTTCTTCCATGAGACAGAATTAATGCCTCTTGTCACCAATAATAAGGACGACATCAATAACCTGATCAGGGACTTTGATTCTGATTTTGATCCCATTTTCATTTTTGTGGCTGAAAGGGTGATGAGAAATAACAGGAATGATGATATCCTGAAAGAGATCTCGAAGCTGGATAAGTACCCTGTAAATCAGGGTAATGCAATATACAACAATTATGTATCATGCAGGAAGTATATGCTTAATCTGGTGTACAACACATCATTAACTGAAAAACAAAAGGCGCTCGATTTCCTAAATTCATATTTCGATTCTGTGAACCCTGCTTTTGCTGATCTGACTGAACAGGTCTTCTCGGGATACTTTAATAACTTTCTTTCCGGAACATTTAAGGGCTCATTTGCAAGAGCTATTGCAACAGCTTCATATTCGGAACTAAAAAGCGTACTACTGAGGGATGCCCAGATAAAAAATAAAGAACTTGCCGATTTTGTCATATTGCTTAACCTTAACAAGTTCTATTATGATAAGTCACTACCGGCGGATAATATCAGGAAAATACTTACACTGATGCGGTCCCAGGCTGAAACTGAATATACAAGGAATCTTGCCGCTATTCAGCTTGATAAGATAAACTCTACACTACAGGGGAATTATCCTCCTGACTTTTCGCTTGCTGATAATAGCGGGAAAATAATGTCGCTGAAAGACTTCCGTGGAAAATACCTCTTACTGAGCTTTGCCAGATCAGATGATCCTGCATCTATAACAGAGCTTTCAGTTATTAATATGTGGCAGAATAAATATGTAAAAGACCTTCAGGTCGTTACAATACTTACTGATGATAGTTTTACTTCAGGAGCAGACAGAATGAAAAAGAATGGATTTAACTGGATTTTCCTGAACGGATCGGACTCAGATAACCTGGAATATACCTATGGAATAAAGATCTACCCGGCATTTATTCTCCTCGACAGGGACAATAAAATAATATTTAATCCCTGTTTATATCCTTCAGAAGATCTTGAATTAAAACTAAGCAGTATAATATCAGGCAGTCCTGGTCAGTTAATCCCTTAATATCGAGTTATTGATCAGGTCAGAAAGAGAAACCCAGGCAAGGTTTTTTATCTTACTGATTTCGTCAGGAAACATCCATTGTACTTTGGTGATACCTTCCTCAAACTGGGGATGAGAAATAATTTCATCATTATAACTCATGAGGAACCAGCTGGTTTTTTTCAGATATGAGATACCTTCCCACATATATGTGTGGTAGCTGGGATCCAAAGGTTTTATTATGATGTGATTATTTATTCCGCATTCTTCCTGTACTTCACGTATTGCACAATCCTCTGCAGGTTCTCCGGGTTCAATATGGCCTTTGGGTAAATCCCATTTTCCGTTCTTCTCGATAAAGAGATACCTGCCAGATTTGTGTTTCACAAGTCCTCCGGCTGCTCCAACCTCAGTGAAGTAGATCCTGAAAATTTTCCAGATAAACTTTATATCCGGCCCATAGATGTTGATTGAAGTAATCTCTTTATTTGCCTGAAAAGTGGAAATCAGTTTATAAAGTTCATTAGTGTCATAGAATTTATGGAATAAGCCGTATTTTTGTAGCCGGTCTGGTTCAGGGCTGATAATTATGAACCTGTTTTCGAAATGAACTTTATAAATATCCATATGGAAAATACATCAAAAAAGATCGCCAATTATTTATTACAAATTAAAGCAATTAAATTGCAACCATCAAATCCTTTTACATGGGCGTCTGGCTGGAAATCTCCGATTTATTGCGATAACCGAAAGACTCTGTCATTCCCTGAGGTCAGAACATATATACGGGATTCTTTTGCAACAATAGTAAAACAGGATTTTCCTGAAGCAGAGCTTATTGCCGGCGTTGCGACCGGTGCTATTGCACATGGGGCTCTCGCTGCTGACAAGCTTTGTTTACCATTTGTTTATGTCAGGTCTGAAGCAAAAGCCCACGGTCTGGGGAACCAGATTGAAGGTTTTTTTGAAAAAGGGCAGAAGGTAGTTGTTATCGAAGATCTGATATCGACAGGTGGCAGCAGTCTGAATGCAGTAAAAGCCTTGCGCGAAGCTGGCTGTGATGTTCTTGGGATGATTGCAATTTTCACATATGGATTTAAGAAAGCCACTGATGGTTTTGAAGAAAAAAAATGCAAATTAGTCACCCTTAGTAATTATAACGTTCTGATTGAAACTGCAGTCGAAGCAGGATATATAGGATCATCAGAAGTTGAAACACTTAAAAAATGGAGAGTTGATCCTTCAGTGTGGGGGATCTGATCAAAGAAATTATGGCAGCAGGAACAAGTTTTGAAAGCAGGAAAGGAATCCTGGCATGCAAGCCAGAGGAATTCTATAAAATCATTTCTGATATAAGGAATTTTGAACAGTTTGTACCTACAGACAATATTAAAGGATGGAAAGCGGAATCTGAAAGCTGTAGTTTCCAGATCCCGCCGTTCGGCTCAGCTGTATTAAGTATTTCCGAAAAACTGCCTCATTCACTCATTGTATTTTATGGCAAAGCACTGCAGGATAATGAATTTACTTTGAAAGTAAACATCGCGGAAAATGGCCGGGATAAATCAGAAGTGAAATTGAAATTGAATGCGTTGATGAATCCTATGGTCAGAATGATGGCAGCAGGTGCAATTGGCCAGTTCCTCGAAAAATTAGTTGGTGAAATGGAAAAGATAGACTGGCAAACCAGGTTTAAAGGAAGATAACCTCTTTGTAGTTATAATAACGGTATTTCCCGTTTTCATCAATAATACTGAGCAGACCTGATGAATTTACGCAATCAATTTTTCCTCTGAAAGTTCCATCAGAATCCCTGAATTGTGAATATACACCAGCACGATAGAGACTATCCTGATAATCCTTTTCCACAACATCCAGGTGTCCCTCAAATAGCTGGTTATACCTTCTGTTAAGATGATATACCAGGTTAATAAGGGCCTCTTCAAGATCATATTCCTGTTTTGTTAAATTTGAAAGTGAGACCGGATTGGGAGCATCGCTTAAAAACACTTTCTGATTAATATTCAAACCTATCCCTGCAATTGCAGATTCCATTACACTACCAAGAATTGTTGTTTCAATCAAAATACCTGCTATTTTGTCATCATTTACATAAATATCATTAGGCCATTTGATTGAGACTTTGGCAGTATACTGTCTGAGATAATCCAGAATACCCAGCGAAACCGCTTTGGATATAATAAACTGATCTTCTGGCTTTATCATTACCGGGTACAGTATAATACTGAACAACAGGTTTTTACCTGATTCGCTTTCCCATCTGTTTCCTGCAACTCCCTTTCCTGCAGTTTGAAATTTAGTATGGATAATTGTACCCTCCTGTATGAATTGATTCCTCAACATGACTGAAGCATAATTATTTGTTGATGGCAGGTTTTCAAAGAAAATATATTCCGAACCTATAATCATGATAAACAGTTATTTATAGCACCCAGTTAAATAAAGTTAGCCTAAAATGAAAAAGTTAAGCAGATTGGCATCCAAATTGTAAAATGTATCTGACTGTTACAAAAATACGGATAATGTTTGTACTTTTGCGACTGCGTAATTAACAAGGATATAGATGAAAAAGAGATCTGACGGAACTGAAGCTCTTGTCGTAAGTGTAATAAACGGAATATTTGAGAAACAGGGGCAGAACGTTCTTAAACTTGATCTGAGAAAACTTGAAAACAGGATAGCGGATTATTATATAATATGTCATGCTAATTCAGTTACACAGGTAGATTCACTTGGTTATTCAGTTGAAGATACAGTCAGAAAAGAAACAGGTGAAAAGCCGCTTCATATGGAAGGGCTGGAAAATTGTTTCTGGGTGCTCATCGATTATGGGACTGTTGTTGTACATATTTTCCTGGAAGAACACAGGAATTTTTACAGTCTTGAATCCCTTTGGGCAGATGCAAAAATTGTGAAACTGGATGATAAAAAAGTTAAGAAGTAGATTTATGGCAGAAGATAATAATATAAACGAGAGTCCTGAAAAGAAAACAGACAAGAGTATTAAACCAAAATTCAATACCAATTGGATTTTTGCTATACTTGCTGTTGCCTTCATTTTGTTGCAATTTTTGTATGGTGGAAAGGCCACACAAAAAACTACCACCAGTCAGCTAAAGGAGATGCTGGCCAAAAAGGATGTCGAGAAAATAGTTGTAGTAAACAAGGAGAAGGCAGAGATCTTCTTAAAGAAAGAGGCAGTTGAATCGGGGCGATACAAGGATTTACCCAAAGGAGGAGGCACCGGATTCGGACTGGCTGCACCAAAGCCAAACTATACAATCAATATTGGTGACCTGAGCAAATTTGAAACTTTCCTTGTTGAAACACAGAAGAGTACAGGGTATGAGGATAAGGACCTGCTTTATCCTGAGTATGTTACTCGTAATGACTATCTGGGCCAGATCCTTGGATGGGTACTTCCGCTTGCATTCTTCCTGATACTCTGGCTGGTCCTGATGAGACGCATGTCGGGTGGTGGAGCCGGTGGTGCCGGAGGAATTTTCAATGTAGGTAAATCACGTGCCCAGATATTCGACAAGGATACCAATATCAAGCTAAACTTCAATGACGTTGCAGGGCTGGAGGAAGCCAAAACCGAAGTAATGGAAATTGTCGACTTCCTCAAAAATCCGAAGAAATATACAAATCTTGGTGGAAAGATACCTAAAGGAGCTTTGCTGGTAGGACCTCCCGGAACCGGAAAAACTCTGCTTGCAAAAGCCGTTGCAGGTGAAGCCAATGTTCCTTTTTTCTCTATCTCAGGATCAGATTTTGTTGAGATGTTCGTTGGTGTAGGAGCTTCCAGGGTGAGGGATCTTTTTAAGCAGGCCAAGGAGAAGGCACCATGTATAGTTTTTATTGATGAGATCGATGCTGTTGGCCGGGCCAGGGGGAGAAACCCAAATTTTGGTGCAAATGACGAAAGAGAAAATACTCTTAATCAGCTTCTTACTGAGATGGATGGCTTCGGTACCAATATGGGAGTAATAATACTGGCAGCCACCAACAGGGCTGATATCCTCGACCGTGCACTATTACGGGCAGGAAGGTTTGACCGTCAGATACATGTGGAGCTTCCCGACCTGAAAGAAAGAGAGGCAATTTTTAAAGTGCATCTCAGACCTATCAGACTCGAGAAAGATTTCGATGTTACATTCCTTGCAAAACAGACACCCGGATTCTCAGGAGCTGACATCGCTAATGTATGCAACGAGGCGGCTCTTATTGCAGCCAGAAGGAATAAATCGACTGTAGAAAAGCAGGATTTTCTGGATGCAATAGACAGGATAGTAGGTGGTCTTGAAAAGAAAAACAAGATAATTTCTATCAATGAGAAAAAAACCATTGCATATCATGAGGCCGGTCATGCAACAGTAAGTTGGTTTCTTGAGCATGCCAGTCCGCTGGTTAAAGTGACAATTATCCCAAGGGGACGGGCACTGGGTGCCGCATGGTACCTTCCGGAGGAAAGACAGCTTACAACCCGCGAACAGATACTGGATGAAATGGCATATGCTCTTGGTGGCCGTGCTGCAGAAAAACTGGTCTTTGGGAAGATCTCTACCGGAGCTCTCAGCGACCTTGAAAAAATCACGAAGCAGGCTTATGCCATGGTTTCGTTTTTTGGCATGAGCGAAAAAGTTGGAAATATCAGTTTCTACGACTCAACAGGCCAGGGTGATTTCGGTTTCACCAAACCTTATAGCGAGAAAACAGCTGAGCTTATTGATAAAGAGGTTAAGGATATTATTGATGAGTCTTTTGAAAGAGCAATTAAAGTACTTGAACATCACATGAAAGGACTCACAGAGCTGGCTGAATTTCTACTTGAAAAGGAGGTTATCTTCAGTGAAGATCTCGAAAGGATTTTTGGCAAAAGAAAAGCAGATCAGGTAAAAGAATCAGAAGCTGCTGCACAAATTGAGGAGAAGACAAAGGATAAATCAAAAGGAAAGGATAAAATATCACAGATTGTGTCTGAAGATGTTACTTTCGAAGCTTCAGACAAGAAAGAGAAACCGGACAGGAAATCAGAAAATAAGGATAAAGAAAAAGTAAAACCGGGGAAATCTTCCCGGAAGTCCAAATTGAAAGATTAGCTTATGGAGAGGGAATGGGTTGAAATATTTTCATCGACCGATGCATTCCAGGTAGAGATAGCCAGGCAAACACTTGACCAGTTGGAAATAGGTTCTGTGATAATTAATAAAAAGGGTTCCACTTACGGATTCGGAGGATTTGACAGTATTGAACTTTATGTTCACCGCGACAATGTGATACGGGCAAAACAAATTTTAAAAGATTTCTAATTTTGAGTAATTTTCTGAGACGAAGTCTGACCGCTGTATGGATAGTGGTATTTATCCTCGGAGGTTTATGGCTTCATCCTCTTTCCTTCATTTTTACCGGGCTTGTACTTCTTACCGGTACCCAGTATGAATATTTCATGATGATTAAAAGTACCGGGATAAAACCGCAGATGTGGACCGGGATCTTTATTGGGTCAGCAGTTTACCTCATATCAACACTTATAGCTGCAGACGTCTTAGCTGTCGAAGGATTCCTGTTGATAATTCCCATGATATCTGTTATAATGATAATTGAACTCTACAGAAAGCAGGAAAAGCCTTTTGATTCTCTAGCCCATACATTTCTCCCGATTATTTATACTGCAGTTCCGTTTTCTCTGTTCCCCTTTTCAGCTTTTGGTCATCTGGTAAAAAATGCTGATGGTATCCACTCATTATTACCCGATAGTTTCCAGTATTTCTCACCAGGTATTCTAATAGGATTCTTTGTCCTCCTGTGGATTAATGATTCAGGTGCATACATTGTAGGGGTCACTTTGGGAAAACACCGTTTGATGGAAAGAATTTCACCAAAAAAATCGTGGGAGGGTTTTTTCGGAGGTCTTATTATAGCTGCGGCAATTGCCTGGATATTTTCAGGTTACCTTGGAGTTCTTGACAGGAGGCACTGGACAATAATTTCTGTAATTATTTCAACTTCCGGGACATATGGTGATCTGGTGGAATCAATGCTTAAAAGGAGCACCGGTGTAAAAGATTCGGGGAATATAATGCCTGGACATGGTGGTTTCCTCGATCGGTTTGACAGTGTTATTGTTTCATTCCCACTGGTATATCTTTACATCTTTCTTTTTGTATGATTGCGCAGACTTGTGTCGCATTTACATCAGGGTTGTGACAAAAATGGAAACTATATGTTTCTGCACACAAGCATGAAAAACAATATGATATTCAGAATATAAAATGAAAAATAAAAGAATTGAGAGGAGAGACATCAGGGTGGTTGATATTAACAAGGATGTCAAATGGATTGGTGTGCTTGATTATGATATTGTAACTTTTGATATCGTGATGCACACAAAATACGGAACAACTTATAATTCATATTTTATAAATGCCGAGAAGAAAGCAATCGTTGAGGCGACAAAAGAAAAATTCAGTGATGTTCATATAAATAAACTTAAATCGCTTACCGACCCGTCTGAATTACAATACATAATACTTGATCATACCGAGCCCGACCATTGCGGAAATACTGCCAGGATTCTGGAAATAGCTCCTTCAGCAGTTGTAGTCGGAAGCGGCAATGCAATAAGATACCTGAGCGATATTATCAATATTCCTTTTAAATCATTGATAGTAAAGGATGGTGATACATTGAGTCTGGGGAACAAAACCCTTAAATTCATTGCCGCACCAAATCTCCACTGGCCTGATACTATGTTCACCTACCTGGTTGAGGACAAGATCCTTTTTACCTGCGATTTTTTCGGTGCCCACTATTGTTCGGAGAATATTTATAGTGACTTCACTCCTGAATATCTTGACTCCTATAAGTACTATTTTGATATTATTCTGAAGCCATTCAGTAAGTTTGCTTTAAAGGCGATTGAGAAGATAAGGCCACTTGAGATAGATACTATCTGCCCGGGACATGGTCCTGTTCACAGGGACAAACGGGAGGAGATCATTAAACTGACTCAGGACCTTGCAACTGAATATGTAAATCTTACTTCTGTCAGAGAAAAAAAGAGGGTGCTGATAACATATGTATCGGCTTATGGATTTACAAAGAAGATGGCAGAAGAAATTGGTGCAGGGATTTCTGGTACCGGAGAAATGGAAGTCAAACTTTTTGATATTGAAAATGCATCTCTTGGGGAGATGGAGTCTGAACTTGTTCTTGCTGATGCACTTCTTGTAGGATCACCCACAATCAACCAAAACACGCTTTTGCCTGTTTATAAGTTGTTTGCAGTTGTGAACCCGTACAGAGACAGAACAAAGATCGCAGGATCATTCGGATCATATGGATGGAGTGGTGAAGCACCAAAAATTATTTCAGATAATCTCAGGAACCTTAAGTTCAGGGTTTTTGGTGATATTGCAGCTTATAAGTTTTACCCGGGAGACGATAAAATTGCAGCACTTTATGATTATGGTACCCGCTTTGTTGAGTTTTACAAAAGAGAGTGTGGTGAGGAATAAAAAAAGAGACTGTCTCATAAGGTGAGGCAGCCTCTTTTATTAGGCATCATTTATGAGATCTTAACTTCTCTGCTGACTTTGGTTTTTTCTTCATCAGCTTTTGGAAGCTGAATAGTCAGAATACCATCTTTATAATCTGCTGCAATTTTATCCTTGTTCACATTATCGGGTATGTAAAAACTCCTGCAGAAAGATGAGTAACTGAATTCCCTTCTTTTGAATCCGTCATTTTTTTCTTCTTTTTCACTTTTATTCTCAGAAGAAACAGTAATCAGGTCTTCATTGATCTCTATCTTCAGATCTTTCTTATCAATTCCGGGAACTGCAAGGTCCAGGATAAATCTTTTTTCCTCTTCCCTGATATTTACAGCTGGCATTGAAGTGCTCCTCTGAGAAAATACCGGGAAAAAATCGTCATCAAAAAGGTTTGACCAGACTGATGGCTGATAGCGTCTTCTTGTAATCATTGGTAACATAGTTTTGTCCTCCTGTTTATTTTTAGTTATACTTTATTTTTCATTCAGACATGTATTTTCAATTTATATACCACAGATAAAATACTGCCATAATGACATTTATTTGTAAAACAACCCTGCCAATATGACAGTTTATATTCATATATTCTTCAGTTTTGTCATGATCGATCCGATAAGGTACCGCGATCAACTTTTATGAGTTGTCATAAAAGTTAATTAGGTTTGTATAATAAAACCCTGTTAAAATGAATGCTACTATAAGGAATATTATAATTTTTGCCAGTATTCTCATGTTCCTTACCGGAATCTGGTATTTCAGAGAAATAGTAGTTTATATTCTTGTTTCCGGGGTATTATCTGTGATGGGAAGGCCGCTTGTTGATCTTTTTTGTATAATTCATTTTAAAAAATGGCGTTTCCCCAGAAGCCTTTCCGCTCTTCTCACACTGATGATCATGTGGGGTATTATTATAGGTTTCTTTTATATTTTTGTTCCGCTGGTTACTGCTCAGATTGATCAGTTCTCATCTATTGACAGTTCAAGGATTGTTGAACTTATTGCCGGACCTATTAAAAAGATTGAGGATCTGTTCAGGGCATTCAATGATGATATTTCAAAGGATGTTACCCTACAGCAATATATTATTGCAAAAGTCTCTGGGGTGTTGAATATCAACTTACTGCAAAACTTTATAAGTTCACTTGCCGGCATTCTTGGTAATATTATTGTTGCAGTTTTCTCAATAACTTTCATCACATTCTTTTTCCTTAAGGATCAGCATCTGTTTTTTGAAACAATTTTATTGTGGGTGCCTGACAAATATGTTGAAAACGTAACAAGGGCCCTGAATTCAATTAAACGGCTTCTAACCCGCTATTTCATAGGGATTATAATACAAAGTACTTGCATCATGATCCTTATTACAATCGGAATGACCATAGCCGGAATCGATTTCCAGCAGGCTCTGGTGATGGGTTTGATCCTTGGCATGTTGAATGTTATCCCGTATGTAGGTCCATGGCTTGGCCTATTTATTGCAATAATTATGGGTGTTGCCTCGCATATGAATCAGGACTTCCATACTGTTGTTGTTCCATTGGTTACTTATATGATAATTGTGGAGGCAATAACACATGCAATCGACAATGTTGTTTTTCAGCCTGTTATTTTTTCAAGTAGTGTAAAAGCTCATCCACTTGAGATCTTTATTGTTGTTCTTGCAGCCGGATTTGCTGCCGGAGTGCCCGGTATGCTTCTGGGTATTCCGACATACACAGTCTTCAGGGTTTTTGCAAGAGAGTTTTTCAATAACTTCAAAGCTGTACAAAGAATTACATCAAGCCTGGGTCCTGAGGATTATAAGACTGAAAAGGAGCTTGAGGAAGAAAAAGATAGAGAAAACACATAAGCCAGTAATTCTATTTAGGTCATAATGCCTTTATATACAAGTCATTAACTAATGGGCTCAATTCAACAATTTATTGAATCGGTTTTCAGGTTCTATGCTGATGGTTTCAGGAATATGTCTTCATGGGGAAAGAAAGCCTGGCTGATTATTATTATAAAATTATTTATAATATTTGCCGTACTCAGGATTTTCTTTTTTCATGATTTCCTTGGAAATAAATTCAGGGATGATGCTAATAAAAGCGAATACGTCAGAAATAATATATTAAAACCCGGTAATTAATATGATTGATAATTTTGATCCTGGTCTTATAGACTGGTCACGAGCTCAGTTTGCACTGACAGCTGTTTATCACTGGCTGTTTGTTCCTCTTACTCTTGGTCTTTCATTTATTGTTGCCTTTATGGAGACAATGTATTTCAGAACAGGGAAAGAGGAATGGAAGCGAATAACACGCTTCTGGATGACCCTTTTCGGGATAAATTTTGCTATCGGTGTTGCTACCGGAATTATTCTTGAGTTTGAATTCGGAACCAACTGGTCAAATTATTCATGGTTTGTCGGTGATATTTTTGGTGCACCTCTGGCGATAGAAGGAATTCTTGCATTTTTCCTTGAATCAACTTTTGTGGCTGTCATGTTCTTTGGCTGGAACAAGGTGAACAAAAAATTCCATCTTATCTCTACATGGCTGGTTGCAATAGGTGCAAACCTCTCCGCACTTTGGATACTTGTTGCTAATGCATGGATGCAGAATCCTGTTGGCATGGTATTCAATCCGGAAACTGCAAGAAATGAAATGGTAAATTTCTGGGATGTCCTTTTTAATCCGGTTGCAGTTGACAAATTCCTTCATACAACTTCCTCAGGGTTTGTATTTGCATCAATGTTTGTAATGGGAATAAGCTGCTGGTTTCTTATTAAAAAGCGGGAAGAGCAGTTTGCCAGAAAGAGTATTCTGATTGCTGGTGTTTTTGGACTGGCTTCATCTCTGTTCCTTGCTTTTACCGGAGACTCATCGGCAAGGACAATATCAAAAGTTCAGCCAGTAAAATTCGCTGCATTTGAGGCCCTTTCCGAGGGGAAAAAGAATGCTCCGATTGTAGCGTTCGGTGTTCTGAAACATGGAGAAAAATATATTGGGAGTAAAAACCTTCCGGAATTTGTGTTTAAAATTGAGATACCCGATCTTCTTTCGGTTCTTACAGGAGGCGATAAAGATGCATATGTTCCCGGGATTATCGATCGTGTAAACGGTAATCCTGAAAAAGGAATAATGTCTGTCACCGAAAAATCAGAAAAAGGAAGGACTGCAATGAATTATCTCCTTGAATATAAAAAGCAAAAGGAGAATAAGGCCACCGAAAGGGTTAATATCCTGATGAACAAATTTCAGGAAAAAGATTTCAGGGACAATTATTTCAGATATTTCGGGTATAGTTATATTAAAGTTCCTGAAGATGTAATCCCCGATATTTATGGATCATTTTACTCTTTCCATTTAATGGTTATCCTTGGATTCTTTTTTATTATGCTTTTCGCTCTTTCGCTTGTATTTCTTTTCAACCGTACAATTGAAAAGCAGAAATGGTTCCTGAGAATAGTTTGGTACTCAATACCTTTACCACTGGTAGCTAGTGAGCTTGGCTGGATTCTCACTGAAATGGGTCGTCAGCCATGGATCATACAGGACCTGATGCCTGTGTCAGTTGCAGTTTCAAATATTGGAAAAGGGTCAGTTCAGGCAACCTTCTGGATATTCACGATACTTTTTACCTCCCTTCTGATAGCTGAGATATCTATCATGGTGAAACAAATAAAATCAGGTCCCACGCACTAAAAGAATGAAAAAATGACAGCTATGATAACTCATATATTTCTGCAGGACTACTGGTGGTTTATTGTATCACTTCTCGGCAGCATACTGGTCTTCCTTATGTTTGTTCAGGGAGGGCAGACATTTATCTTTTCCCTTGGAAGGAACCCTCTTCAACGATCGATGGTTGTAAATACCCTCGGGAGAAAATGGGAATTTACTTTTACTACTCTCGTCACATTCGGAGGCGCATTCTTTGCTTCCTTTCCACTTTTTTATGCAACCAGTTTCGGGGGAGCTTACTGGGTATGGATAGCAATTCTCTTCAGTTTTATTCTTCAGGCCGTTTCATATGAATTCAGGTCCAAACCATCTAATATTTTCGGAACACGGACATTCGATTTTTTTCTGACCCTTAACGGATTTATGGGACCATTTCTTATTGGAGTGGCTGTGGCAACTTTTTTTACAGGTGCCCAATTCAGCCTCAACTTTATGAATCAGGTCAAATGGGAAACTCCATGGCATGGCCTTGAAGCAGTCCTTAATATAAAAAACCTGGCTCTTGGCTTTGCCGTACTCTTTCTTGTCAAAGTCAATGGATTGCTATATATAAGTAATACCATCGATGATGAGTCTGTTACAACTTTGTGTGATAAGAAGCTGATTTACAATTCTGCTTTGTTCCTGGTGTTTTTCCTCTTCTTCGTTATTTCAATTCTTGTTGCTGAAGGATATGCAGTGGATGTAACTTCGGGAAAGGTTTCACTGGAGAAGTTTAAATACCTCCATAATTTCCTGCAACTGCCTGTAATTCTCATACTTTTTCTGGCAGGTGTTGTTGCAGTGCTTTGGGGATTGATCTCAGCTGTTTTTATGAATAACAGAAATGCAATCTGGTTTACAGGGAGCGGAACAATTGCAGCAGTTCTTTCACTGCTTCTTATTGCTGGGTATAACGGAACATCTTTTTACCCGTCAGCATTCAATCTTCAGAATTCACTGACTATCAGAAATGCATCTTCAAGCTTCTTCACTTTAAAGACAATGTCGATCGTTTCGATACTTATACCATTCGTTTTAGCTTACATCTGGTACGCCTGGAGCTCAATAAATAATAAAAAAATAACAGAGGAGGAGCTGAAGTCGGGGGAACACAAATATTAAGATAAGAGGTAAAAGTAAAAAGGTAAAAGTAAAAAGGTAAAAGTAAAAGCGGGTTGAAGAAAGTTGAAAAGAGTTTAAGTGTTTCTCATATACCTTTATGCCCCATCGCCTCTACGCCTTTATGCCATTGCACCGTCGAACCATCGCATCCGTTAAATAAATATTATAAGTAAACACCATGTATACCAACCAAATAATCACTTACCTCATGTGGCCGGCATTTATACTGGTTTGCTGGTTTATAATCAAGGCAACAGTCATTTTGTACGAAAAGATTGATCGCTCTGATGAAAAAGGGGAGTAAGCTTATCAGAGAAACTTTTTACATGACTGATCTGAAATCAATTTCAGGGCAGAAGATCAGAATAGAAAGTAAATAACAGAAACAATTATATAGACAGGTATTATCACCGGGATAACACTTATCCCGAAGGTTGATATAATAACGGCACATACCAGAATTACCCCGTATCTTCCTTCGTTTCCTTTTAGTTTAAGGTCTTTGAATTTAAGCGAGAGTAATTTTACTCTGGTAACCATCAATAATGAAAGGGAAACTGAAAGTAATATTATAAAGAGTCGAGAGCCTGTCAGAGCAGACAATACTGGTGAATCTGAGTAATGTTGTGCAACTACCAGGGTAACAACTGCCAGGGCATTCGCAGGTGTGGGT
>JAHEYW010000046.1 GCA_023251395.1 Bacteroidales bacterium | reverse complement strand
CGGTGAGATGTCAGCATATGTTTCTTCTCTCGACAAAAGAACATTAACCCCTTTATGACCAGATTCTGCCTCATTACAAGCAAGGGAAGCTGCCTGTATGCATCTGGACCAACAACAATATCAACAAGTTTGTCTGTTTCCAGAAGCTTTTCTTTCAGCCTTTCTGCCATGCACCCGATTACTCCGACAATTATCTGCGGCTTGTGTTTCTTAAGATGACTAATTACATCCAGTCTTCCCCATACCCGCTGCTCGGCATTTTCACGTATGGAACAAGTATTGATAAGAATAAGTTCAGCCTCACCGATTTTCTCAGTTATTTTATAACCTGAATCTTTTAGAATTGATGCAACAACTTCACTGTCAGCAATATTCATCTGACAGCCATAGGTCTCAATATATAGTCTTTTACTCATTCACCCACCTCTACTTATTTCCAAATTCTCCCCATCTTCCCTTCTCCCCTTCTACCCTTCTCCCATTCTCAAACTGCGGCTGCAAAATTATTAAAAATTAACTGAGAGTCAGTTTTCAAAGAAATAATTAATTTTGTGTTGTTTGAAACATTAAAACATACTATATGTCAGGTCACAGTAAATGGTCAACTATCAAAAGAAAGAAAGGCGCAGCTGATGCCAAAAGAGGCAAAGCATTTACAAAGATAATCAAGGAAATAAGTCTTGCTGCAAGAGAAGGAGGAGGTGATCCTGAAACTAATCCCAGACTGAGGCTTGCAATTCAGAATGCAAAAGGGGCAAACATGCCCAAGGAAAACATTGAGAGAGCAATTAAAAAAGCTGCCGGATCTGAATCAGAAAATTATTCTGATATCACATTTGAGGGTTATGGACCTGGAGGGATAGCAGTTTTTGTAGAATGTCTTACTGATAATAACAACCGGACAGTCTCTGCAATACGTGCCGCATTTAACAGGCATGGCGGAAACCTTGGCACCAACGGCTCTCTGAGTTTTCTCTTCGAAAGGAAAGGAATTTTTACAATCCCCAATGAGGGAATTAATCCTGAGGATATTGAACTGGATCTTATTGATGCCGGCGCACAGGAATTTGAAGTGGATGGCGACAGGATTACCGTGACCTGTGCTATACATGATTTTGGAAATGTAAACAAAAAACTCATAGATCTCGGTATTGAACCTGAGGAGGCCGGCCTTAAAAGAATTCCAAATGACACAAAAAAACTTGATGTGGATACAGCTAAAAAGGTTATGCGGCTTATTGATATTCTGGAAGATGACGACGATGTGCAGAATGTTTACCATAACCTTGAAATTACTGACGAAATAGCTGCAGCGTTGGAATGAGAAGCATATAAAAAATTATAATGTACAGAATTCTTACATTGCTTTTGGTGACGGCATTTTTGCTGTCGGGCTGCAAAAAAAGCAGCAGTAACTTAAAGTGGGAGAGAACCTATGGAAAGGGGAAGGCAATGTATTTAGCAGCCACTCCTGATTCTGGAATAGCTGCTTGCGGGGAAATCGAGAATTATCCCTACTTTATCAAGTTGAATAAAAATAAGGACAAAGTTGCTGATTATAAATTTCCGGAAACAGGAGCATATAATACAGCCTGGTCAAATGGTCTGATCTCTGTTGCCACCGGGTACACAAATGGTAAAATGCTGATATCCTGCTTCAGTGACAGCTGCAAGGTATTATGGGACACTACTTTCTCTGCCAGTTTCCAGGTTAATTATTCAACACTCTGCTATCTCGGCAATGGGAATCTGATCGTCATGGCCTCCGGGAAGATGGATTCATTATATACTTCCATTACCGGCTTACTTACTGTCTGGGTCAATACAAACGGAACTATCACTGGCAAGACAGAACACAAAGAATCATCATACATGGCTGCTGGCAAGATTGTCAGCGACAATTCAGGATATATCTACCTGGCACTTACCCGAAAAAATCAAGGATCAGAATCTAAGGCTTCTGTGGCAAAATTTCCTGTTGCACTTGCTGCAAAACCTGTCTGGGAAACAGAACTTTACAACAATCCCAGTTTCGGTGCCTCAACAACGACACTCACAATGGATAATTCAGGAAATATCTTTGCTGCAGGAAAAACTCAACTTCCGGTTTCAGGAGGACAGATGACAAACGCATTTTCTGTTGGACTTTCCTCAGGAGGGACAATTAAATGGAAAGACTATCTTGAACTTTCAAATTCAGCAATCTCTGTCATGCCTGACGATGACGGTCACATCCTGATACTGCATCAGAATTGCTTTATAATCTACTCTCTCGATTCAGGGCTTGGCACAACCAGCCAGGTCGTAAGAACTTTTGATGCCTGTGAATCTGCCAATACGACTAATCTAGGCTGGTCTCTGGATCTCGATTATAATAACTACCTGTTAATGGCAGGTCAGAACGGGGGTAGATTTTACCTCTGTGCAAAAACCCCGATAGTATATACGCAGGGAAGTAATTAATGCGATTTACAGAACTGTCAGACACAGTTATTGATTTGCATCAACACTCTTGATGTCAGCTCTTTAAATATAGAACTGCATTATAAGAATCCATACTTTCCTTATTTCGGTTAAATGTTCATGATTAAATCAAAATTTAGTTAATTTTGCGGCATGAACGGAAGGTTTATTATACTGGTTTATCTGCTGGTTTCTTTCTCTTCCTGGTGTCTGGCCCAGGATTTTGTTAAAACAGCAGACCTGTTCAGGAAGTCTGAATCCGGGAAAAATTATGGTACACTAATTATTGTCCAGGATCCCAGAGTTGATACCCTTGTTAGCCGCTATCTTATGGCAAACAGGATACTTGAGGGACATATGGAGGGATACAGGATACAGATCTACAGAAGCTCAAACCGTAATGCCAAGGATGAATCCAATATGGAAAGGGCAAAATTTATGAATGATTTTCCGGATATACCTTCCTATGCTGAATTTGAAAAACCAGGCTATTTCCTTGTACGGGTAGGTGATTACCGGTCCAAAGCAGAACTTACAAAATACCTTGTGCTTATCCGGAAGAAATTTCCGAATGCCTATCCGGTACCTTGCAAGATTAACTTTCCGGATCTGATAAAAAATTAATTATGAGTGATCCTGTTAAACATGAATGTGGGATAGCAATGCTAAGATTGCTAAAGCCCATCGAATACTACATTGAAAAATATGGCGCCTGGTCCTATGGTCTGCAGAAGATGTACCTCATGATGGAAAAGCAGCATAACAGAGGTCAGGATGGAGCAGGGATAGCCGGGATAAAACTGAATATCAAACCAGGTAACAGGTACATATTCAGACAGAGATCTAATAAGACCGATTCGATTAAAGAGATCTTCGGCAATATTTACAGTGACATTGAAAAAATAAATTTAAGTCACCAGAAAGAGATAAGGAACCCTGATTTTATAAGGGAAACAATTCCATTTGCATGCGATCTTTATCTTGGTCATCTGAGATATGGGACATATGGAAATTACAATATTGATTATGTCCATCCAGTAGCCAGAGAGAATAACTGGCGAACCAAAAACCTGGTGATGGCAGGTAATTTTAACCTCACGAATGTTCCTGAGATCTTTAATCATCTTGTCGGACTTGGGCAAAACCCAATTGATTTTTCTGATACAGTAACTATTCTGGAAAATGTGGGTCACCGGCTTGATGAAGAAAACGAAAGGCTGTTCAGAAAATTCAAGGAACAAGGATATTCAAAAAAAGATATTTCGCCCCTTATTGAAAAAAATCTTGATGTCGCGTCGGTTTTGAGAAGTGCAAGCAAGAACTGGGACGGTGGTTATGCTATGGCAGGAATGATTGGCCACGGAGATGCATTTGTTATGAGAGACCCGGCAGGAATCAGACCGGCATTCTATTATATAAACGATGAGGTCGCTGTAATAGCTTCGGAAAGGCCAGTGATACAGACTGTTTTCAATGTAAAGACAGATGGTGTAAAAGAGATCCCCCCTTCTCACGCAATAATAATAAGAGCATCAGGAGAAATTTCGATAGAAAGTATCAGGGAAAAGGCAGAACCCAAAAAATGCTCATTTGAAAGAATATATTTTTCAAGAGGTACCGATAAGTACATCTACAGGGAAAGAAAAAAACTCGGCGAATTGTTAACTCCTGCTGTTCTGAAATCGGTCGACTATGATCTTGGCAATACAGTGTTTTCTTATATTCCGAATACTGCTGAAACAGCATTTTATGGTCTGATAAAGGGTGTGGAAGATTACCTGAATAAAGAGAAAATCAGGATTTTAAGCGAAAAAGGAACAAGTTTTTCAGCTGAAGAGATTGAGAAAATTATTACAGTCCGGCCAAGAGTCGAAAAGATTGCTGTTAAGGATGCCAAACTCCGTACCTTCATTACTGAAGACCGGGGACGGGATGACCTTGTTGGTCACGTATATGATGTTACTTACGGAGTGATAAGAAGAGGTGAGGATAATCTTGTAATTATCGATGATTCAATTGTCAGAGGAACAACTCTTAAGAAGAGTATTATCAGGATACTGGACAAACTGGAACCAAAAAGAATTGTAATCGTTTCATCTTCACCACAGATAAGATATCCTGATTGTTATGGAATTGACATGGCGAAACTAGCCGATTTCATTGCTTTCAAGGCTGCTATTGAACTACTGAAAAAGACAGGCAGGGAGAAGCTTATACATGAGGTTTACGAGAAATCAAAAGCTGAAATTAAAAAACCGGTTGAAGAGGTAAGAAACATAGTGAAACAAATCTATGATCCGTTTACCCAGACGGAGATATCAGAAATGATTTCTTTAATGCTCAGAAATTCCGAGATCAAATCTGAAGTTATAATAGTTTTCCAGACGATTGAAGGATTGCATAAGGCTATACCTGATCATAAGGGCGACTGGTACTTTACCGGTGATTATCCTACACCCGGAGGCAACAGGGTAGTGAATCAGTCGTATATAAACTATATTGAAGGAAGGGACCAGAGAGCCTACTGATTCTCGTGCGAGAACCATTTTATTTCAAAATCATGTTTATAGGAAGACAGGTGCCTGTTTATTTTTTCTACATAAATATCCCTTAGTGTGATCATTATTCCTGTCTCTTCAACGTTGCCAAATTTATGATTTATGAACGTCCCGAAAGTGCGCATAGTTGGAGAAAGATTCATATAAGCATTTATCAGGGGCGGAATATTTTCATTCAGCTTTCTTACTTCAGAGGAGAGTATTTTGTAGTTTTCCTTATATGATTTTCCGGTAAATAACTTTTTCATCTCATTTTCATGTAGATCAATATTCGCAGGATTTTTTACAATTACAAGTTTGTCAGGATCATTGAAATGCCTCCTGAGAAAATATAGAATCATATTCCTGGCTTTCTGGTTGAAATGAGTATACATCGTAACTTTCCCGAAAAGGTACCTCAGATGATGATTGTCAATCACAATTGCACCCAGTCCATCCCACAGATTATCAAGAGCATAAAGACTTTTTCTGCCCATAGTTCGAGACTGGTAATCAGGGTGAACGAATGAGCGGCCAAGCTCCATCAGATGGGGAAAATACTTTGAAAGGAACTTATCGGTAAAGACAAAGTATGAAGATGAAGCAAGCTTACTGATATTACAATCGGTGCTGCCCTTTTCAGGAAAATAAAATCTGTATCCACCTACAATTTCAAGATTTTCAGGATCCCATACAATGAGTTGACGCTGAGGGTCTTCATTGTCGATATCGAAATCATCAACATCCAGTTCTTTTCCTGTACCTCCTCCTGCATGTCTGAAAGTAAGTTCCCTTACTCTGCCAACTTCGCGCATCAGTAAGGGTGATGAATTGTTATCAAAAATATATACCTCATTGTTACCGTTATTTGTCCGGCGCAGAAGCTTGTCTTTTGTAAGTTCGGAAATTAACTGTTCCCTGGGTACCGGATCAACGATAGGTTTCATGGCAAATAAGTCAAGAGACATTTAACGCTGATTAAAAAATATGTAAACGCAATTTAGCTAATATTTGTTCTAATCACTAATTATCAGACAGGGATTCAAGCCCGTAGACTTTTTCTCTTACCCAGGAAGCCCATTCAGGATGTGTTTTTGTCCTGTCAAATGTCTCCCATGGAATTTTTTCACCGAAGACAAGCTTAATTTCCTTACCCTTCTGGTTGAACATTTCGTCAGGCAGATATAGCATTTCTATATTTGCTTTTATACCAAGAAAGTTCCTGATATTAGATAAGTTATAGAAAAAGTCCGAATTCCTTCCTGAGAAGAATGCAGGGACTATATCCCTTTTATGTTCAACTGCCTTTGTTATGATGCTTTTATGCCATACCAGATCCTTTATAATTCCTTTCTGTTTTCTGGAACAGAGTCCGGCAGGAAAATAAAGAATCTGACTTTCTGAGGCATAGGCTTCTTCAATGTGTTTTGCTGCCTCCCGTGCCTGCGAACCATGTTTGTTTATCGGAAGAAAAATTCCGTTGAGGTTTTTAATGTTTGTCAGAATATCGTTCACCGGGAATTTAATATCCCTGAAATATCTCGAAAGCTCATAAATGAATACCAGACCATCAAGTCCTCCAAGCGGGTGATTTGAGACAAAGATATATCTGCCCTGAGATGGTATATTTTCTGCCCCGTAGACTTTGTATGTTATGTTCAGATAATCGAGAAATGCATGCACCATTTCCTCATTTTTCGTATGCCCGTACAAGGTCAGGAATTCATTGAGATCATCCTGGTGCACTATTCTTTTCAGATAGTTTTTAATAAAGGAGGGCAAGGCTTTGCTTAAGCCAGGGTTCTTGGCTTTCAGAACACTTTCAACATCAAGATGCTTTATAATGATTCTTTCCTCTTTCTTTTCCATCTGAATCAGTGAGTCATATTTATTTCCGTATTCACAAAAATATTAAAAAATAGAATGATGAGGATAATTTTTTGGCGTGTAGAAAAAGACGAAGTTTCTATTATTTTCTTCTCTGTGAGTCTCTGTGTCTTCTCTGTGGAACTCTGTGTAACAATATGTTAAGAACTTACACAGAGAGCACAGAGGTCCCACAGAGCTTCACTGAGGACTTTTCAACAGCCCCTATCGCGAACTTTAGAGTGCCAGCATCCTGAAATAGAATTCCAACTATGCCTCTGAAGACGGATTGAAAAGTTATTAACAAAAGTGGAAAAAAATGGAGCAATGTGGGGCAAAGTGGAGATTTTTCATTAGTTTAGCATTTTATTTCCTGAAAAAGAATATGGCCACATTCATAGGTGATTATGAGGTCAAGGTGGACGCAAAGGGACGGATAATCCTCCCGGTGGCGTTCAAAAAACAGATGCCTTCCGGGGCACCTGATCATTTTGTTGTACGCAAAGACATATTTGAAAACTGCCTTGTTCTTTATTCGATTGATGATTGGAACAGGCAGATTGAAAAAATCAGAAGCAGAATAAACCCCTATAACAGAGAACATAACAGGTTTCTCAGGAATTTTTTTAAGGGAACTGCAGACCTCTCCCTCGATAACAATAATCGCTTCCTGATTCCGAAAAGACTTCTTGAACTAGCAGGTATAGAAAGAGATGTTGTAATGGCGGGTCAGGATGGAAGAATCGAAATCTGGGCAGCCGGTGCATATGATAAGATTGATATGCCATCGGATGATTTTGCTGATCTCGCCGAGAAATTACTGGGTAACAAGTTAAATGATCCCGAATAAAGATGGCCTACCATGTTCCTGCACTCCTGGAGGAAAGCATCGCGGGGCTTAATATCCGGCCCTCCGGGATCTACGTCGATGTTACTTTCGGTGGGGGAGGACACTCCAGAGAGATTATTAAATATCTGACTACAGGCCGACTCATTGCTTTTGATCAGGATGAAGATGCTCAAAGGAATATCATCGATGATAATCGTTTTACATTCCTGAACCAGAATTTCCGGTTCCTTAAGAATAATTTAAAATTCAACGGCATAGACCATATTGACGGGATAATTGCTGATCTGGGCGTCTCTTTTCATCAGTTTGATGAACCTTCAAGGGGGTTCACTTTCCGGCAGGATACAGTTCTAGATATGCGGATGAACAGAAGCGCAACAAAAAAAGCCTCTGACCTGCTCGCTTCACTTGATGAAAAAGAGCTTGCTGACATGTTTTATCAATACGGCGAATTGAACAATTCAAGAAAGATCGCAAAGGAGATAGTAATCTCACGCGAAAGAAAACCGATTCTGACTGTAAGTGACTTCAATGATACTATCGGCAAACTGGCTCCTTTCAGACAGGAACATAAATTCTTAGCAAAAGTATTCCAGGCCCTGAGAATTGCAGTTAACCGTGAGATTGAGTTTCTGAAAGAGATGCTATTACAGACACTCGATGTTTTGAATGTTGATGGCAGACTTGTCATTATTACTTACCAGTCTCTCGAGGACAGGGTGGTGAAAAATTTTATGAGGACCGGGAATTTTGAGGGAGAGGAAAATAAGGATTTCTATGGAAATTCTGTTTCCCCTTTCAGACTCATTACTAAAAAAGGAATTATTCCGGATATGGAAGAGATATCCAGAAATAACAGGGCACGCAGTGCAAGGTTAAGAATTGCAGAAAAGATCTGATTATGACAGCGGAAAAACCTGAAGATATAATAACTGAAAGCCAGCCGGAACCTAAAGAAGAGAAGAAAAAGGTTTCTACAGGTGCTCTTTTGCGCGATATAATGAGCGGAAGCACCGTTACCGAAAAGATCATTCTTAAGAACCTGGGTTACATAATTATGCTGACTATTCTCGGTGCCCTGTACATCGCAAACAGGTTTCATGCAGAGAAAGTTACCAGAGAGACAAGTAAAATGCAGAAAGAGGTTAAAGATCTGAGATCAGAATCATTATCAACTTCAGCAGATCTGATGTATGCCAGTAAGCAATCGGAGGTTTTCAGGCTTGTAAGAGAGCGAGACCTGAACCTTGAAGAACTCAGAGAACCACCTTTTGAACTTATTGTGAGTAAAAAATAGGCTTAAATGGCTGTAAGAGATGAAATAGTATGGCGTAGTGGTGTTGTATACTTTGCAATTGTATCGCTGGCTATTGTACTGATGGTCAGGATTATCATTCTTCAGTATGTGGAGAGAGGCAAGTGGGAAGCAATGAAGGAAAAGTATGTATATAAAACTGATGTTGTGCAGGCCGTGAGAGGTGATATTCTTGATGATAATGGTCGCCTGCTCGCCAGCTCTGTTCCTTACTACTCTGTATATATGGATACAAGAAGCTCAGGCATGTCACCGGAGATCTGGTCAGGGGGAATAAACGGACTGTCGGAAGGCCTCGAGAGATTGCTCGGAGAAAGATCAGCTTCTGCCTGGAAGTCAGAACTGATAAATGCGAGGAAAAAAGGGGACAGGTATCTTCTTATAAAGCGGAAAGTTGATTTTGAGACACTCAGGAAAATAAAAGAATTGCCAATATTCAGGGAAGGACAGTACAAAGGTGGTATGGTTACGGTGTCTGAGAACAGAAGAATTTTTCCGAACAGCGACCTTGCTTCCAGGACAATAGGCTATGTAAGTCAGGGAAGTGATGCCGCCGACGTTGGAATTGAAGGTGCATTTGATGATGACCTGGCCGGTACCAATGGACTTCAGGTCAAACAACGCCTTACTGGTGGAGACTGGATTCCGGTTGATAATTTCAACTCGGTTGAGACCAAAGATGGGAATGATGTAACAACTACAATCGACGTCGAGCTTCAGGATGTTGCTACCTCCGCTCTATATAATCAACTGAAGAATAATAATGCAGATCATGGTTGTGTCGTTCTGATGGAAGTCGCAACCGGTGATATCAAGGCAATTGCGAACCTTGAAAGAGGGAATGACGGGGATTACCGTGAAACATATAATTATGCCATTGGAGAAAGCACAGAACCCGGTTCAACATTCAAGCTTGCTTCCTTAATGGCGGCAATAGAAGACGGCAGGATCGATACCGGTGATGTTGTTGATACCGGAAACGGCGCTGTCAGATTTTATAGTAAAACCATACATGATACAAAAGAAGGCGGATATGGTAAACTGACTGTAAAACAGGTATTTGAAAAATCATCCAATGTTGGTACATCAAAGCTGATCACTGAACATTATAAAGATAATCCGAAGGCATTTGTAAACCGGCTTTATTCAATGAGACTAAACCAGAAGCTGAACCTTCAGATCAAAGGCGAAGGTGATCCGCTTATAAGATATCCCGGCGATAAATACTGGTCAGGTCTTTCACTGCCAATGATGTCTCATGGTTATGAGGTTCAGCTGACTCCCTTGCAGATACTTACATTCTATAACGCCGTAGCCAATGACGGCCGTATGATGAAACCAAGGTTTGTTTCTGAGATCCGACGTAACGGAAATCTTCTTAAAAGCTTCGATACTGAGGTGCTTGAAAATTCTATTGCATCAAGATCAACGATAAGAAAAGCAAAAAAGATGATGGAGGGTGTAGTTGAGCACGGGACTGCTACCAACCTGAAAGATGCCGACTACAAAATTGCAGGTAAAACGGGTACTGCACAAATGGCTAAGGAGAAATTTGGATACCGGTCCGGTGCCAGAATATCCTATCAGGCTTCATTTTGCGGATATTTCCCGGCTGAAAATCCTCTCTATTCATGCATTGTTGTTGTTTATGCTCCGTCAAACTCAGTTTATTACGGTAACCTGGTAGCAGGTCCGGTTTTTAAGGAAATTTCAGATAAAGTCTATTCGACGAGATTTTTCAGGAATTATGTTTCACAAAAAAAAGATGACAAACCTCTTCCTGCCCCGGATGCAGGTAACGGTTACCGCGATGATATCAATGCTGTGTTAAGGGACCTGGGGATAAGGTACAGAAGAACAGTTGATGAAGACTGGATCGCTACCAGGGAAAGCGGTGATACAATAAAACTTGTAAGCGTTGTTCCACAGCAGGGACTTGTACCAGATGTCAGGGGAATGACTCTTCGTGACGCAATGTATCTGCTGGAGAACTCCGGACTCAGAGTATCATTTTCCGGGAAAGGCAGGGTTAGAAAACAATCTCCTGAACACGGGGCAAAAATCTATGAGGGATCTGTCGTTTCACTGGATCTTAATATGTAGTTATGAAGAATTTAAAAGAAATAATTAAGGGGATCAGGATCAGCTCCTTTACCGGTGATAAAAATATTCTGATCACAGAAGTGGTTTTTGATTCACGAAAGGTAACAAAGGGTTGTCTTTTTGTCGCAGTAAAGGGGACAAAGTCTGATGGGCATGAGTATATTCCTTCTGCAATTTCTTCAGGAGCGGCTGCAATCATTTGTGAAACACTTCCTTCAGACATAGATACAAAAGTCAGCTCTATTGTAACAACCGATTCTGCAGAGGCACTTGGAATAGCTGCTTCAAATTTCTATGATAATCCTTCCAGCTCACTCAAGCTTGTGGGAGTTACCGGAACAAACGGAAAAACAACAATAGCTACACTTCTCTATAATATGTTTACGAGACTGGGGTATAAGTGCGGATTATTCTCAACAGTTTGTAATTATGTGGTTAGTAAAGAATTACCGGCAACACATACTACTCCCGATCCGGTTCAGCTTAATATGATTATGGCCGAAATGGTGGATTCAGGGTGCGAGTATGCTTTCATGGAAGTGAGCTCACATTCAATTGACCAGAAAAGAATTGCAGGTCTGAAATTTGCCGGTGGAATTTTTACGAACCTGACCCATGATCATCTTGATTACCATAAGACATTTGATAATTATCTGGCTGCAAAAAAGGGATTCTTTGATTCTCTTCTTCCCGGAGCATTTGCTCTTACAAATATTGACGACAGAAACGGAATAGTAATGCTTCAGAATTGCTCTGCTGCAAAGCATACATACTCAACGAGAAGCATGGCTGATTTCAGAGCTACTGTCATTGAACAGAGATTCGAAGGTATGGGACTGAAGATAGATGGGGAGGAAATATGGACAAGATTTATCGGTGATTTCAATGCATCAAATCTGCTCGCTGTTTATAGTGCATCCCGTCTTCTCGGAGCTGAAAAAGGTGAGGTAGTAACCATTCTTAGTGATCTGCGGTCAGTTGCAGGCAGGCTTGAGACTGTTCCATCACCTTCCGGAATTTCAGGTATTGTCGATTATGCACATACACCTGATGCCCTCCTTAATGTGATCGATACCATAAATAAAATCAGACAAGGTGGCTGTAATCTTATAACGGTAGTGGGAGCAGGGGGAGACAGAGACAGGACCAAGCGTCCGAAAATGGCTGAGATATGTGCAAGGGGATGTGATAAGGTGATCCTTACATCAGATAATCCAAGAACAGAAGATCCTGAAAAGATTCTTGATGATATGGAAGCAGGAATAACTCCTGATGTCAGGAAGAAGGTACTGAGGATAGCCGACAGAAGGGAAGCAATAAGGGCTGCTGTTATGATGGCTAATAATGGCGATGTTGTTCTTGTTGCTGGCAAAGGGCATGAAACTTACCAGGATATCAAAGGCGTAAAACATCATTTTGATGACAGGGAAGAACTGGCCAGGGCTTTACTGATTAAAACTGAATAAAATGTTATACTACCTTTTTAAATATCTTCATACTCTCAATTTTCCGGGGGCAGGTGTATTCTCATACATCTCTTTCAGGTCAGCTGCTGCTGTGATCACTTCCCTTATAATCTCAATGCTAATCGGGAAAAGGATCATTAAATTCCTTCAGAAAAAACAAGTCGGCGAGGTGGTGAGAGATCTTGGCCTTGAAGGTCAGTATCAGAAACAGGGAACCCCGTCAATGGGAGGAATTATTATTCTTGCCTCAATTGTTGTACCAACACTTCTCTTTGCAAAACTTGAAAATATCTATATCATCCTGATCCTCATTACAACTATCTGGCTGGGATTTCTTGGGTTTCTCGATGATTATATTAAAGTATTCAGGAAAAACAAAGCAGGATTAGCCGGGAGATTCAAAATTGCAGGTCAGATAATTCTTGGGATCATCATTGGTCTGACTCTATTTTTCAGCAGCGAAGTCAAGATAGCTGAAAAGGTAAACCTTGCCAATCTTTCACTGACTGAGAGAACAGAACTTCTTGACCCTGGTACCAAATACCCTGCGAAAGGTGAGATAACAATGGAAAGGAAATCAACTAAGACAACCATTCCTTTTGTGAAAAATAACGAGTTTGATTACGCATGGATTGTCTCATTTCTTAGCGGAAGAGCAAAACAGATAGCAACCTGGATAGTTTTTGTCCTTATAGTGATATTCATTATTACTGCAGTATCAAACGGTGCTAACCTTACTGATGGCCTTGACGGACTGGCGACAGGTACATCGGCAATAATCGGAACAGCGCTTGGAATACTTGCGTATGTATCCAGTAATATCATATATGCCAGATACCTTAATATAATGTATATACCAGGATCAGAAGAGCTTGTAATATTCGCCGCTGCTTTCATCGGGGGAACAGTCGGATTTCTCTGGTACAACTCGTATCCTGCACAGGTTTTTATGGGTGACACAGGTAGCCTTGCCTTAGGAGGAATAATTGCAGTATTCGCATTTATTATCAGAAAGGAACTTCTGATACCAATCCTTTGCGGGATCTTTCTCGTTGAAAACCTTTCGGTTATGATCCAGGTATCGTGGTTCAAACATACCAAAAAGAAATATGGAGAAGGAAGAAGGATCTTCCTTATGTCTCCTTTACATCACCATTACCAGAAAAAAGGATACCCAGAGCCAAAGATTGTTATCCGGTTCTGGATTGTAGCATTGATGCTTGCGGTACTTAGTATAGTTACGTTAAAGATAAGATAAAAGATGTTGAAGAAGATTGTGATACTGGGAGCCGGGGAAAGTGGGGCCGGCTCAGCAGTCCTGGCTAAGAAGCAGGGATTTGATGTTTTTGTATCAGATAAGGGTCAGATAAAACCCAAATACAAGGAGATCCTTGAAAATGAGAAGATAAGGTTCGAAGAGAATAATCACAATGAAAATGAAATTCTTTCTGCTGCCGAAGTAATTAAAAGCCCTGGTATAGCTGAGGATGCACCAATGATCATAAAGCTCAGGGAGAAAGGGATTCCTGTAATCTCTGAAATTGAATTCGCAGGAAGATTTACAGATGCTGTAAAAATATGTATCACAGGCAGTAATGGGAAAACAACCACAACGAACCTGATATGGCACATGCTTAATAAAGCAGGCAAGAAAGTAGCTCTGACCGGAAATGTAGGAAACAGTTTTGCACGTGCAGTTGCAGATGGTGGTTTCGACTATTATGTGATAGAGCTGAGCAGTTTTCAGCTCGATGGCATGTACGACTTTAAAGCTGATATCGCGATTTTACTCAATATCACACCTGATCATCTTGACAGATACGACCATAACCTTCAGAATTATATCGATTCTAAATTCCGTATCACACAAAACCAGAAGAAATCAGATTTTCTTATCTACTGGGCAGATGACCCCATTATCAAAACAGAATTATCCAAAAAGGAATATCCGATGACCCTGCTTCCCTTTTCTGCAGAAACCTCAGAAAAGATGGCAGCATATATCGAGAATGACGAATTAGTTATTGATTACCCACAAAAAACGAACCTTATGACCATCCACGATCTTGCACTAAAAGGACGCCACAACACCTACAACTCAATGGCTGCTGCTATAGCAGGCAAAGTTCTCAACATCAGAAAGGATGTTATCAGAGAAAGCTTGTCTGACTTTCAGGGAGTTGAACACCGTCTTGAACCCGTAATAACTGTCTGCGGGATCAATTTTATTAACGACTCAAAAGCTACCAATGTCAACTCCACGTGGTATGCCCTCGAATGTATGGAAACCCAGGTGGTCTGGATTGCTGGAGGAATTGACAAGGGAAATGAATATTCTGAGCTTTTTCAGGTTGTAAGGAAAAAAGTAAAAGCAGTTGTATGCCTTGGTAAGGAAAATAAAAAGATCATTGACGCCTTCAAAGATAAGGTGCCAACGATAGTTGAGACAACTTCAATGGAAGAAGCAGTAAGGACATCTTATTATCTGGCTGCAAAAGGAGATACAGTGCTGCTTTCTCCTGCATGTGCAAGCTTCGATCTGTTTAATAATTATGAGGACAGAGGCAGACAATTTAAAAAAGCAGTAAGGAATCTGTAAAATAATTGGTGATGAACAGACTGTCAAATGCATTTAAGGGAGACAGAGCTATCTGGGCACTGGTAGCTTTGTTTATGATATACTCCCTGCTTGCAGTATATAGTTCATCAGTCAGCGTGGCATTCACAAAGCATGGTGGGAATACGACTTACTTTCTAAGGTCGCAGCTACTGATGCTTACATTTGGTTTGATCATAATAATAATCACCTCGCACCTTCCCTACAGGATATATTCATCAGTTGCGGGTCTGTTCCTGATAGTTTCAATAGGGCTTCTTGTCCTTACTCTGGCTGTGGGTGTCAGAGTAAACGAAGCAACCCGCTGGATTGAAATACCCGGCACAGGTTTCCGTCTGCAGACATCGGATGTAGCAAAGGTCGCACTGGTTCTGTACCTTGCCAGGGCATTGTCTCAATACCAGGATGAACTGAAAGATTTCAGGCTAATAACCAAATACTTCATGTTGCCAATAGCTGTCGTTTGTGGTTTGATAGTTTCTGAAAACCTGTCAACCGCCATGATGATTTTTGGTATCTGTATGGTGATACTCTTTATTGGCCGGGTTCCGTTTAAATTTCTTATGCTTTATGTTGGTGTCGCTTTTGCCGGTATAATACTTTTTGCCCTCCTCCTTTCTGTTATCTCACCAAACAGTAACCGTGTTACTGTCTGGAAAAACAGGATAGAACATTATGTGTCCGGCAAGGGGGCTGACGGAGAAAGTTATCAGTCTGATCAGGCCAAGATAGCAATTTCCACAGGGGGGCTTTTTGGAAAGGCTCCCGGGAATAGCACCCAGAGAAATATGCTTCCCCAATCTAACTCCGACTTCATCTTTGCAATCATAATAGAAGAGTATGGTTTGCTCTTCGGTGCAATTCCACTTATACTGGCATATATGATATTGCTTTTCAGGGGTATCGCTATTGCAAAAAAATGTGAAACAGCATTTCCTGCCTTTCTTGTCCTGGGACTCGTCATTATGATTGTCGTTCAGGCAATGCTGAATATGCTTGTAGCTGTTGGCCTCTTCCCGGTGACAGGTCAGACACTACCCCTTGTGAGCTGGGGCAGAACTTCAGTTCTGGTCATTAGCTTTTCTATCGGGGCAATTCTTAGCGTCAGCAGAGTGATTAATGCAAGGATAAGGAAGGAGGAACTTCCTGAGGAAGAAAAAACCGACGAAGGAGAAAAGATATATGAACCGGCAACAACATAGCAGAGTAATCATCAGCGGTGGTGGAACAGGGGGCCATATCTTCCCGGCTGTTTCAATAGCCAATGCTCTCAGGAGAATCGATCCAGGGATTGAGATTCTATTTGTCGGTGCAGACGGACGGATGGAAATGGAAAAGGTTCCGGCTGCGGGCTATGATATTGCAGGTCTTCCAGTTGCAGGCTTTAACAGGAAGAATATTTTCAGGAACATTGAAGTTTTCATCAAACTATTCAAAAGCCTTAGGCTTGCAAAAAGGATATTGAAAGATTTCAAACCCGATGTAGTTGTTGGGGTCGGAGGCTATGCAAGCGGACCAGTTCTCAGACAGGCTCAGAGACTTCATATTCCTACACTTATTCAGGAACAGAACAGTTACGCCGGAATTACAAATAAACTGCTCGCAAAGAAAGCTTCAGTAATCTGTGTGGCATATGATGGCATGCAAAAGTATTTTCCTGCATCAAAGATCATAAAGACTGGTAATCCTGTCAGGCAGAATTTTGATAACCTTACGGCATTAAAGAAGGAAGCTTTTGAATTTTTCTCCCTTAATGAAAAACTTCCTGTAATACTGGTATTGGGCGGTTCCCTTGGCGCAGGCAGTATTAACAGGGGACTGTCTGATAATCTC
>JAHEYW010000045.1:8716-17104 GCA_023251395.1 Bacteroidales bacterium | reverse complement strand
AATTATTGAAGGTTATTGGGGTCTGATCTGTCTTTTACCTGCTGAAAATAAAGGTACTCCTAAAATTTATCTTAGTAAAATTAATTGGATTAATCCCCCATTTGGAGGATAGTGGCTGTAGAAAGTCAATTTAACCACAAAGAACACCAAGTTCTACACAAAGTACACAAAATTAAATCGTTGTTATTCATCACTTTGTGATCTTTGTGTAACTCCTTTGTGGACTTTGTGGTTAATGGATTTTTGCTTTTTCTACAGCCCGATGGGGTTAATACTTTTCAGGTACAGCCTCCCTCATAACTGCATAAATAGTATCAAAAATATCCTCTGCGCTTGGTTTTGAAAAATAATCCCCGTCAGTTGTATATGCCGGTCTGTGTTCTTTACCGGTGAGGGTTTTTGGAGGACTGTCAAGAAACTGCCATCCTCCCTGCTTTTCAAGAACTTCCTGCATCATGTAGGCGGTAGTCCCACCCGGCACATCCTCGTCCAGGAAAAGTATCCTGTTTGTCTTTTTTAGTGATTCAAGGATTACCCTGTTTGTATCAAATGGCAAAAGTGTCTGAATATCCACCAGCTCAACAGAAATATCATGCAGAGCGAGCTGATTCACTGCGTCAGAAGCAATTCGAACTGTTGAACCATATGTGACCAGGGTAATATCTTTCCCTTCATGAATTATTTCAGGAACTCCAAGAGGTATGCGGTATTCACCTATATTGTCAGGTAGTCTTTCCTTTAGTCTGTAGCCATTAAGCGGTTCAATAACTATGGCAGGATCATTTCCTGAAAGCAGTGTATTATAAAAACCGGCGGCCCGGGTCATATCTCTTGGCACACATACATATATTCCCCTTACAGAATTTATCAGCATACTGAGTGGAGATCCTGAATGCCAAATTCCTTCAAGCCTGTGCCCCCTTGTACTGATGATAACTGGTACAAGCATTCTGCCTGCAGTCCTATAAAAAGTTGTGGCAATATCATCACTGAGAACCTGCAGGGCATACATCAGGTAATCGAGATATTGAATTTCGGCAATGGGTCTCATGCCTCTAAGGGCAAGACCGATACCCTGGCCAAGTATTGTAGCTTCCCTGATACCTGTATCGGTAATACGAAGTTCCCCGTACTTTTTCTGAAGGCCTTCAAGTGACTGGTTGACACCCCCGATTTTCCCTGTATCTTCGCCAAATGTGACAAGTAAAGGGTATTTCGCAAAAAGCTTATCATAATTGTCCCTTAGCACCTGCCTGCCAGGTACCTCAGGAGAATTATCTGAAAAAACCGGTGCGACAGGCTTTACATTAAGTACTGATGTCGGGGTATCATTATATAGATGTGAATCATAGCTTATTGAAGCATCCTTGTAATTTCTCAGAAGCCATCCCTGCATGTCAAATTTGAGACTATCGGCACTAAGACAATGGCCACACACATTCCTTAGAATTTTCCTTGCAGCCACAAAATTGTCTTTCCTGATCGGAGCAAGAACCTGCTTTAGATGTTCTGTTATTTTATCAACTGCTTCTTCTTTTACTTCTTCTGTACAGGTACAACTTCTGCTCTCTATAATTTTTACCAGGGCATCCCTTTCTACTCTGATGGGACTCTGAAACATCTCCCATCCTTTCTTTCTCGATTCTTTTGCTTCTTCTTCAGCTTCAACCTGTAGTTTGTCTAGCTCTTCAGGTGAGGCGATACTCCCAGAGATCATCCATTCCCTCATCTTTTTTATCGGGTCAAACTCATCTTCCCATTTAAGTCTCTCATCGCTTTTGTAACGTTCATGAGATCCTGATGTGGAATGACCAAGTGGTTGAGTAACATCCTCGATGTGGAGAAGAACAGGAATATGATCTTTCCTGCATTGATCGACAGTTTCAGAATAAAGCTTTATAAGACCTGGATAATCCCAGCCTTTTGCTTTAAGTATTCTGATACCTGGTTTTCCCTCCTCCGTTTCAAAGCCTTTTAAAAGTTCAGATATACTTCCCTTTGTAGTCTGATAAACCTTTGGTACTGATATTCCAAATCCATTATCATAGACAGTTACAACCATCGGGACCTGAAGTACACCGGCAGCATTTATAGTTTCCCAGAAATAACCTTCTGTAGTACTTGCATCACCAATTGATCCAAAAGCGATTTCATTACCATTTGCTGACAAGGCAGGGTAATTGTGCAGTTCCTTGTTCTGTCTGAATAGTTTGGATGCATAAGCTAATCCCAGAAGTCTTGGCATCTGACCAGCTGTGGGTGAAATATCTGCAGATGAGTTCTTTTGTTTTGTCAGTTCTCTGAACGTTCCGTCAGGATTAATATTCGGAGTTGAAAAATGATTATTAAATACCCTTCCACCGCTGCCAGGATTAATATCCCTGTTTGTATTTCCATAAAGCTGATGGAAAAACTCTACTGAATTATATAAACCCATCGCCATCATCCATGTCTGATCTCTGTAATAACCTGAACGCCAGTCACCATCACGAAACTGCTTGGCCATTGCAATCTGTGCCAGTTCCATCCCATCGCCAAATATCCCGAATTTTGCCTTACCCGATAAAACCTCTCTTCTCCCGATAATACTCAGGTTACGGCTTAAATTTGCCAGCCTGTAATCTTGAAGAACTTGTTCCTTTGTCAGACCCAATTCAGATAAAATATCGTTCTTTTTCATTGTTAAACAATTTTGAAACAGATTAACTTTATAAGTAAACAAAATACTCTCAGGGATGTTTACCCTGATCTGAAAATGTTGCAGGTTAAGGCAGGTTCGGAAAGTAAATAATAAGTCTCTATCAAAGGTACAAAATATGCCAGAAATCAGTCAGAGTTGTTCTCTTTTAGATTTTTGCTGAGCCTTTTTGTTGCCCAGGTTTCATAATCTCCTTTTTCATTTGAATAGATCAGATAGGCTTCAAGTTCAGTATGATTTTTAATAAATTTCTTCGTTTTTTCTACACCCATCACCATACAGGCAGTAGCCAGACCATCGGCAGTGGAACATTCATCTGCTATTATTGAAACACTAAGCAAGTTGTTTTTTGCTGGATAACCTGTTTTAGGATCTATCTCATGTGAGTATTTTACACCATTCTCAATATAGAATTTTCTGTAACTGCCGGAAGTTGCAAGCGCTTTGTCTTTCAGCTTAATCACAGCTTTCAATTTTGCGCCGGGTGTATCATTGTTATCCTCCGGCTTATCAATACCTATTGTCCATCCGTCTCCGTTTTTAGCTCCTCTTACCCTTACCTCACCTCCAATCTCTATTAGGAAATTCCTCAAGCCCAGACTGCTGAAATATCTATAGAGTACATCCGCAGAGTAACCCTGAGCAATGGCGTTCACATCAATATTCATCGCAGGATTCTTCTTTATCAGGTGACCATCCTTAACCAGAATTTTTTCATAACCGATCAATGCCATTATACTGTCAAGTCTGGAAACATCAAAGTTTTTATGCGCATCTGGCCCAAAACCCCAGGCCCTTACAAGAGGTCCAACGGTAATATCGAATGCCCCGCTTGTTTCAGCTGAAATCCCATTTGATCTTTTCAGGATCTCAAGGAAGAATGTATCAAGAACAATATCCTCATTTCTGTTCACCTTCGAAATAAGAGAGGAATCATCGTAAACGGAAAGTGATTTATCAAAGTCATGGAATATCTTGTCTACCTTATTTTTTAATTCTGCAGGGTCTATCTTTTTCCCATTCTCGAAAATAATATTATAAGTTGAGCCCTGCGCATATCCTGATATTCTGTCAAAAGTGAGCTGCTTTTGCCTGCATGAAATAAATACTATGCAGATGCATACCAATAGCGAGGCCTGTTTTATTGTCTTCATAAACTTTATTTCATCTGCTATAAAGGTATAATTATTGCTGCATCCTTAAAAATGAATGAAATTTTAGACTTTCATATGAAATGGAGTCATAAAAGGATAAAAGACAGAGAAATTTAATATTTTGACCAACTTTACGTTTTAAATGAAGACATGAAAGGTCTATGAATGGAAGTATTCCAATAATAACTTATTTATTTCATAAGATGAGAAGTGTACTTTATGATAAAATCCTGTTTATTATTGTCCTTGGCAATGTGCTAATGGCAGATGGATTTGCCTCAGAAAATGACACTCTGATCTTTACCAATCACATTTTCAGTGACAAGATAAAAACAGTACTCATAAATAAGGAAGGCTGGAACCTTTCATACCCGGTTATGAAATTAGGAACTAACGATAAGCTCATCCTTCAATTTGATCTGCTTTCAAAAAGTCCCGAGAATTATTATTACACTTTCATTCATTGCGACAGGAACTGGAAACAGTCAGATATCTTCACTAATGATTACCTTGATGGTATACCTGAAAACCAGATCGAAAATTATAAATCATCATTTAATACCACAGTACCTTATTACCATTATAAGCTCACTTTCCCCAATGAAAGGATAAATATTAAATATTCTGGCAATTACATTATAGAAGTTTATGCTGCAGGCGAACCTGAGAAGCCGGTCCTTACCAGGCGTTTTATGGTCACCGAAGATGCTGTGAGAATTACTGCAACGCTTCAACGGCCTCAGATGGCATTAAGCTATAATACTGGTCAGCAGATCGATTTCACGGTTAATTACACGGGACTTAATGTTACAGATCCTCACAGGGACATATCCTCATCTGTTCTTAAGAACGGCCAGTGGTCTACAGCGAAAAGAAATATTCAACCCGACATAATTAGCTATAATGAGCTAAAGTACAACTCATTGTCCGAAAATAATGTTTTCCCAGGCGGCAATGAATACAGGTATTTCGATATCAGAAGCATAAGATTACTGACTGAATATGTAAGGAAAATTGATTTCAATAATAATTACTACCACGTTTTTCTTTCACCCTCTGAGAACAGGGAATTCAAACCCTACTTCTACTGGCAGGATTTTAACGGAAAATACTACATAGCCGTACAGGAAGGGAGAGATATGGACCTTGAAGCGGATTACGTGTGGGTATACTTTACAATGCCTGCAACATATAAAGTTACCGGAGGCAACGTTTATGTTTCAGGCGCACTTAGTGACTGGGGTTTTGGAAATGGAAATATTATGTCTTATGATCCTGAAAAAGCTGAATATCAATGTTCGATGCTTCTGAAACAGGGATGGTATAATTTTGAATACATTATTTTGAAGAATGGTGATAAAACTGCCTGGCCATCACTATTTGAAGGGAACCATTATGAAACTGAAAATGACTATCTTATACTGGTATATTTCAGAAATCAAAGAGAAAGATACGATAAACTGGCAGGGTCGCTGATTTTGAATACTACAAAGAAGATTCAGAATTAGTGCCTCTGCCTGAAGTTGTCTTAAACGATAAATAGGATCAAAATTTCTCGGCAATTTCAAGTATAGCTGCCAGGGTCTTCATATTTCTAGCAGTTCCCTTTACCTTCAGCTTTCCTTCAAAGAAGTTCGTATACAGTTTTGTTCTTCCAAACCCGTCCGGGCACAGAATATAAATTTCCGGACCCTTAATAATAAACCTGTCAGGCTGATAGTCGATATTACATAACTTTTTAATTTGTTCATTGTCCGGTTCTTCATGCAGAAGTACAACTGCTGAGGTTTTGGAGGGATGAAAAGCCATGTCATCTAGAAATGGATTATTTGAGATGATCTCTGCAACTTTCTCTTTCGTCCTGATAATTGTTGCGACATTATATCCCCATTTTTTATTAATAGCAGCCTCAATGTCTTTTTCAAGCTTACTTTCAGTAACACTATCATCTGTAGCGAAAATGACATTGCCGCTCTGGATGTATGTAGCCGCATTTTTAAAACCGATATCTGCAAACATTTTTGACAGGTCATCCATTTTTATCGAATTATGACCAGCCATATTTGCCCCTCTGAGAAAAGCTATATAAACCTTCATTTTCACCTGAATATATTGTTCAAACAGTCTGTTTCCTGCAACTGTTCAATTTGGTTCAGCAAATAAAACTGATATTCTGCCAGCAAGTTTCAATGACAGATATTAAGGATTTACTGGTATTGTCGAACTACTTCCAGAACCTCGGGAAGATCCATTCCTATTTTTTCAAGGAATTTTATAGTAGGTACACCATTATTATTCCATCCTCGCCGCATATAAACGGCGTCGAGAAGTCTTTCATATTGATCCTCCCGGTATTTTCTCAGAACTTTCATTTTTTCTTCAGTGCTTTTTCCGGATGGATCGTATCCGCATTTTTCAATGAGCTGTTTATCATAACGGTCTGCCCTTGATTCATATTCTTCCATGGTAACCGGTCCGGCGGCTCTGTATGGCTGCTTGTCGTGGATCCTTGTTCCATATCCTCGTCTGAGGTTAAATACTCTCTGGAAGTTATATACCCTTTCAGAGTCTTCAACAAGTCTTTTCTTATCGAACTCTTTACCTGTAACAGCCTTATAGATAGTTATATAGTTATCAACATGCTCCGGAACCTTGGCGGGTTCATCAGATTGTGCATTACTTTCCGGTTCAACATCATTCCATGGGAGTTTACACAATCCGACGAGGCCAAACCATGTCCTGAACATGGGGAAGTAATGTAATGCTTCAGCTTTATTTTCAAAGGTTGGTATCTGATTATTTACCATATCCATGAAAATAAGCCATGCCTCGTCGTGCTGCGGGCCTTTGTTAGTCATAGCATACCCACCCTGCTGAGCCAGAGATTCTTTCGACAGATACTGGGAATATTCGAGACCCTTGTTTTCCATTGCTATATCAAAGATTAACCGCGGGTCACCCCATCCGTTTCTGATGAAAAGTTCCTTCATTTTCCTGGTACCGGTTCCAGCGATTTTCCCGAAACCTTTGCCTTCTGACACCATATGCAGAAGTTCAAGTGCTTTACCTGAATCTCCCCAGTGCAGCTCAAATCCATCAGTTCTTTCAGTGTTCAGTATCCCTCTTTGAAAGCACTCCATAATAAAGGAAACAATATTTCCCCAGGTTATGGTGCATATACCATAAGTGTCGCAATAAAAATTGGCTTCAATAATATATGCCGGATCAAATATTCCTGAATTAGAACCCAGTCCGGATGCATTTTCGTATTCCGGACCATCAACAGTAACTTTGCTTCCTTTATAAGGCCCGGTCTTAATTTCAAAATCATCCACCCCTTTACTGCACGACATGTTGCAGCCTATCCAGCATCCGTCAGGAATATTTTGTGTGAAGTTACTTTTCCATACAGCTGAATTGATCTTGTATGAATCGGGGTGGCTGCCATACTGATAATTCATTGTCGGAAGGAGATCATGATCATTCATTATCTCCATTAAATGGGCTGTTCCTACCTGTGTCATCTGGCACTGTTTGTCATCCAGTTCCCTTATCTCCCTGTTGAATCTTCTCCCCCGTTCCTTGATTGCCTCCAGATCAACTACATTATTAAGGTTACCTTTTACTCCAGGGATCTTACACACAAGTGCTTTTATCTTTTTGTCACGGAAAACAGTCCCTATTCCTCCCCTTCCTGCCTGTTTTAATCTGACTCTTTTCCTTTTCGGGTCGTAAAAACTGAAATTTAGCATGCCTATCAGGGAGTGTCCTGCTGCGGAACCAGTTGAAACGACACCTATATTCTTTTTTTCACTTTCATTATCTGCAAACATTTCTGTAAGCTTCTCTGCAAGAATATGGCTGTCAAGTACTTCATCATTGGCTTCAAATATTTCCACGAAATGATTTATGCCATCGATATATACAATCAGATCTGACTCTGCTTTCCCCTGAATTTCCAGTGCATCAAAACCAGAGAATTTAAGGAAAGGCCCAAAGAACCCCCCGACATTGCTGTCAATAACAGAATCAGTCTGGGGTGATATAGATACAACCAGGGATTTTCCTGTTCCGGAATACTGGGTTATTCCTCCCAACGGACCTGATGAAATAATTATCTCATTTTCCGGATTGTTCCATCGTGTGTCAGGCTTTGTTGCATCCCAAAGAAGGCGGAGACCGTATCCTTTTCCACCAATGAATTTTTCCTTCATTACAGGCGGGACTTCTTTCTCTCTTACATCACAAGAGCCGACATTGATATAAAGGGTTTTGTCTGTATAGCCCCTGTAGAGCGGAGTCCATAAGTAATCCCACCTCTTCAGCAACCGATATCCTTCCGTTACAGGTTTATTGTACATCCTCCAATTTATTGCCCGTTAGTATATTCAGATCCAGAAATCTAAATTATGAAATAAACAGGAAAGAAATAATGATATTTATCAATCTGGAAATCAATCTGATTATCTGAGGAAATCCACTGTTTTCACATTTGAGATTTCTGTTTAACTTTGGTCTGAAATATGAAAGTGATGG
>JAHEYW010000045.1:0-8706 GCA_023251395.1 Bacteroidales bacterium | reverse complement strand
ATGGATCTTTCAATAATAAAGGATCAACTGGCAGAATATACCGTGGGGATCGCCGGAGCCGGAGGGTTAGGATCAAATTGTGCAGTCTCTCTTGCAAGGTCAGGAATCGGGACCCTTGTGATCGCCGACTTTGATAAAATAACTGAGCCAAACCTTAACAGGCAATACTTCTTCCGTGATCAGATCGGTCAGTTCAAAGCTGACGCTTTAAAAAATAATATTGAAAAGACAGGTTCCTGTACTAAAGTGATTATCCACATAATAAAACTCAGCAAAAACAATATTCCTGAAATATTTAAGGATTGTGATGTGATAGTAGAAGCATTTGATCTGGCAGAAATGAAGGAGATGCTTGCAGAAACAGTACAGACAAAACTTCCCGGGATACCACTGGTCCTCGCATCAGGCCTGGCTGGCTGGGGAAATAATGATACCATTAAATACAGAAAGATTGACGATTTTCTTTACACTTGTGGTGATGAATCTACTGAAGTCTCAGTTGATCTTCCACCACTTGCACCAAGGGTTGGAATAGTTGCAAATATGCAGGCCAATACTGTTCTGGACATATTGATGAATAAAATATGAGATAAAGCCGTGAAAATAAAGCTCAATAACAGGGAAGAGATAATCGATACAGAGATTCTTACGGTAAGTAACTTTCTGGAACTCAAAAAATTTACTTTCCGGATGCGAATAGTAAAAATTAACGGGGTATTCATTCCAAAAGAGAAATATGATGTTACTGAGATCCTGGATGGCGATGATGTTCAGATGATTTACCTGATGAGTGGAGGTTGATATTGATTAAATAAAATATAGTAGCTTTGTATTGTGGTAATCAAATTTAAATATGCCGATAAGATTCCTCCGGTATTCAGGAATAAATACTTTCTCACATTAGCTATTTTCCTGATATGGGTTACGTTTCTTGACGGGAATAATCTGATTGAAAGATTTAGCCAGCTTAGGGACCTGCATAAGCTCAAAACAGAAAAGGAATATTACGAGAAGAAAATTGAGGAAGACAGGAAAATGCTTAATGAGCTAAAAACTGATAATCATAATTTGGAGAAATTTGCCAGGGAACAGTACAGGATGAAAAGGAAAGATGAAGACCTTTATATTGTTCTTACTCCAAGAGAAGACAGAATGATTAAAAGAGAAAACAATTAACCTTCTCTTTCAAGACTTCTGAAATATTCAAGATAGCCTTTCGATGCAGCTTCGCTGAGATCTAACCCCATTAAATACAATATTTCTTTTGCTGCCTTGCTAACAGGTACTTTTTTGAATATTTCTTCATGTGCATAGTTCAGGTATTTGACTACTCTGAACATATTGAACCAATCAAAGAATCTCTTTTTAAATGTTTCAGGACCTGATGTATTGGACCTTATCTCAGTGATTTTTTCTTCCCAGATATTTGTTGTCAGGAACCTCCTGATACTTTCCGGAAATACTTCAAATTGAGAAACCAATTCTTCCTTTGAGCAGTCAGAAAAGAATCCGATCCGTTCAAAAAAGTACTTCAGGTCTTTGAACGACAGCGGATTATAAGTAACCAATTCATTATCAGGATTGGAGATGATCTTCCGTACAACCACACCAGTACCAAATGGGACACGGTTTGATATCCTTGATGATGGAAAGACTGAAGTAGAATTAAGGCTGAAGAAGCCGCCTGCTGAAACAACCTTTTGAATGAAATAAAAGTCTTCTCCTGCCTGATTCCGGTTCATCCCGCCCGCTTTTATATAAGACGAGGTTTTAACGGCCATTGATGAACCTACTGTGTGATAAACATTTGGAAAACCAGAATATTTAAGCGCCTGAAAATAATATCTGAGATGCAGTTCATACTGATAAACAGCCCTATAGACCTCATCAGGAAAATCGTTCCCTTTTATTGGATGTTCAAAGAATATTGAGCATCCGCTTCTGTTCTTTTTGTTTAAAAGTTCCTTTTCCAGAGCAATGAAGTAATTTCTGCTAACCGTGCAATCAGCATCCATACTTGCTATTACTCCGTCTGGTCTGTTTATGGTGAGAAATCTTTTTGCTGCCTCGTCCATACCTGCTTTTCTGGCAAGCCCGACACCCCATCCCTTTATTCCCGGTTGACCAAGGTCTGCCACATAGACCTTTAGGAAGCTTTCCCGATGATTACTGGTCCAGATACCAATCTCCTCAAATGTCTCACGATTGCGGTCAAGAGTATCAGAAGGTGCATTCCCAGGGGCATTTATTATTATAAGAACCTCACATTTACATGACGGAGGGAAGCACTTACGTAAGGAATCAAGCAAGTCGGTAATACCTGATTCATCAAACGAGGGCACTACAACTATAATACCGGTATCATTCCCGGGTTTATCGCTAATTAAAACAGGAAATAATGATGAAGTCTCCAGCCAGGCCGGAGCAATGATCATTTCAGTTATTTTTTCTCTGATTGATATTTCTTGTTCAGTGCAAACAGAAGCTGTCTTGTAAGATCAAGAGAACTATTGCTGTAAAGAACAGGACCGCCGAAACTTTTACCAAAGATGAACTGGTAATTATATTGAGATTTATTTTCTTCCATGAATTTTGTAATATATTCAAGGACCTGTCTGTTCATTACCTGTTCCTCTTCAGCCAGATTTGTAGATAGTTTCTCGCGTAGAGAAACCAGTTCCTGCTGCTGCTGGTAAAGTCCCTGCTCCATCTGAGCAGCTGTAGCTCTTGTAATCAGCCCTTTATTTACCTTATCCTGATAATCCTTAACTCCTTTATCATATTGTGCGCCCTTTGAATTGAGCTCAGCCTCAGCATTTTTTTGTTTCACCATAAATTCGTCCCTTTTATCCTTAAAAAGTTCCAGATTGAAGATCACAGTGTCAATATCGACATAGACTATTCCCTGTGAGGGCGCTTCAGTTGCCGCACCAGCTGCACCCGAATTCTTTGATTTTGAGTTTCCTCTGAATTGTAAAAAATACAGAAAAGCTACAGCAATAAACAGAACTGCAAACAGGGCTATTGAAAGTTTCTTCATCACGATAAGATTAATATTAAACATTAGTCAGGCGCAAATATAAAAAAATAAATATAATGAGATTCAATGTTATGAGAAATGAACTTTGCCTGAAAAGATTTAGCTGGTAATTTTAATACTAGAATTCAGGACATGGTATAGCCCGGTATCTTTTACGGCCTCCGCCAAGACTTGTTGAGTTGAACTCATATACAAGAGATATTTCATGAGCGCCGCCTGTTGAGGCCATAAGGTTCGATATTGTGAAATCATAGCTGTAGCCGATATGCAATTGTTTGGTCTTTATTCCGATCAATCCAATGATTGCATCACCTGCCTGCGATGTCATGAATGGGATTCCCCTGTACCAAATCCCCGCAATAAGTGGCTCTTTAAAATAGTAAAGACCTATATCTGTCTGGTAGAATTTACCTTGTTTCTGGAAATTGGCTGCAATGGAAAGAGCCTCCTGAAGCTTCCTTCTCAGTCTTGTCTCTCCAATAATTCTAACACCGCCATAAAGGTTCAATTTTATAGGTAACTGTGAATTATCTCCATAAAATGACTGTTTAGGGGTAAGAAGATGGTCAAGGGTAAATCCGCCCCATATCTGATCGTTATAAGCCAGTGTTGAAAATGCTAAATCAACATCAGCCACTTTGTTGAATGGTGGAGGATTAATACTTGGAGTTGTACCGCTTCCGGTTAACTGGCTGTTAAATACCAGCTTTCCGATATTTAACCCCAGATAGTAAAACTTAAAATTAATTCCCGGTCTTACATGCCACTGTTTGTTAATGTTGAAATCGTAAGAATAGAGTACACCGATATTTGTTGTACTGAGATCACCGGAACCAGCTACATCATAAGTGGCAAGAATACCTATGCCGGAGCTAAAATTAGGCATCGATTTATCGAAACTGATGCTATAAGTATTAAAAACACCCGGTACTGCAGGCCACTGATCCCTGTAATTTAAAGAGAGACGGTATTCATCTGTTGCTCCTGCAAATGAGGGGGACAAATAAAGCGGATTAGCATAAAACTGCGAGAAGGTGGGGTCCTGTCCGTTGCTTTCCATACACAATACGGAAAACAGGATCAAGATATATTTTATCTTCTTAAGCAAGTTCCGAGAGTTAGGTTTCTATTGACGAAAATAGTCATTAGAATTCAAAATTCCTTACCTTGATAACGAAATTTTGATATAAAGATTATTTATCACGGGATTATTTCAACCAATGCTGTGCATTTTTAGATGAATATCGGGATTTTTTTGATGAACAAAAATCCTCAAATTATTCATTTGAACCAGCTTCAGAATCAATTCCGTAGCAGTGTCACATCACCCATCTTTACAAATGGCTCACCATTTTTGTAAGTGCCTCTGACCTTCCAGATATATACACCAGGCTCACAGGGCTGGCCTTTGTTGTAGCCATCCCAGCCAATATTTATATCATTACTTTCAAAAATAAGAATTCCAAGTTTGCTGAATATCTTCAAATGGTATTCAGTAACCCCTGATGTGGATGGGTGGAAAATTCTGGCACTTTCATCACTCTTGGCAGAATAAAACCCTCCTGCCGGACCATCTGTACCAGGGATAAATGCATTAGGGAATTGAATGAAACATCCTGATTCAGAAAATGCATTCTTCACAAACATTGTATCAGAACAACCTGATTCCGACATAGCTACGAGCTTAACATTATATGTTCCATATCGTCTGTACTTGTGGTCAGGTTCGAAAGCTCCTGAAGCAGATCCATCACCAAAGTCCCACTTGAATTTCACTGCATCTTTGGAATAATTCAAGAAATGAATTTCATCATCAGGAAGAACCGGCTTTTCAGGACTAATATCAAATCTTGCCAGAGGTCGCGGGTGAACATTAATTACAGTGGAGGCTGTTGCCTGATTTCCTTCGGAATCAAATACGTCAAGAACGATTTTATATTCACCTGGAAGATCGAAAATCCATTCAGGATTTTTCTCCTGCGAGAAACCACCTTCACCAAATGACCATTTGCATGAGCTATATGATACAGAATTATTCAGGAACTTAACCCTCATCGGAGCACAGCCTGCTGATTCAGATACGACAAATGAGGCACTGATCAGTTTCTGAAGTCCTGCCTGATTATTATTTATCAAAGGTGTTTTTTCTGTGATACCTTTTTTCTCTGTAGAAACAGGACTATTTACCAGAGTGTCGGATTTGACCTCATTGGTTTTGGTAATTGTCGCAGGCAATTTCACATCATTCCCGCTTTCAGTTTTTGATACTGGCTTACCGGCATCATTATTAACCACTTTATTATCCCTTATGACAACTACCGGCCTTATTTTTAAATATCCGGCAACTGATAAAGAGTCGGTTGGAAATGCGGTTTCAATTGGTGAATCAACAGAATTGGCTGCATTTCGCTTGTTCCCGTAGGCAAAAATCAATAACGCAGCAACAGAAACTACTGCAATACCTCCAAGGTAATAAACATTAAACCTTGCCGGATTGAAACGAAGGAACTCCCGTACAGAGACTTTTCGCATCAATTGACCCTTCAGATCATCAGATGGTACTAATTCTGAGTTATCGAGCTTACTTCTGAACAACTCATCAAGATCCATATTTCCGTTAAATTCCTTCAATTTTTATGTTTATGTTGACCAATTACTAATGATAACTATTTTTAAGTTTGCCCAGCGCCTCAAGCTTTTCCCTCAAAACAGCTCTTGCCCTGCTATACTGGGATTTGGATGTGTTAGTATCAATCCCAAGAATTTCTGCAATCTCCCTGTGTTTATAACCTTCAATTGCATACAGGTTAAAGACCATCCTGTATCCGGCAGGAAGTTCATTTAATACCCTGAAAAGCTCTTCGGAAGAATAAAAGCTCTCTTCAAAACTGCCTGTACCTGTCTCTACAGATATATATTCCTCAATTTCAATATGATATCTGTACTTCAGGTTTTTGTGATAATGCGTTATCGCAGTATTCACTGTAATTTTCCTTAGCCATCCTGCGAAAGAACCTGATCCTGTAAACTCTTTTATATTAAAAAAAATCTTTAAAAAACTGTCCTGTAAAATATCTTCAGCTTCCGCCTTATCGTCTGCATATCTCATACAGATTCCAAGCAGGAAGCGGGAATACTTATCGTAAAGCATCTTCTGCGCATTTCTATTATGTTTTGCGCATCCTTCAATTATCTGGATGTCATCAACCATATGCTTACGACAACTTTAAGACCACATACAAAAATAAATGGTTGCACTGTCTGAAAAATATAATCAAAAGTACCAATTCCTTGTTTATATCATTCCATTTATGTGACAAAGGTCATTAAAAAAAGGTTATTAATCCTCTTAATTTGCATGCTTAATCAAGAACATCTATTTATTTATATTTACATAAAAATTAGCAAAATGTTCAATAAATTCATTGCAGCTATACTGCCATATTTCCCGAAAAAATTCATTTGGATATTCTCAAGACCTTACATATCTGGGGAAAGTCTTGAAGACGCAATGCGTGTTTCAAAGGACCTGAACAGCAAAAAAATAATGGTAACGATTGATGTTCTGGGTGAATTCATAAAGAACCTGGATGAAGCTGAAGCCAACAAAAATGAATACTTGCACGTTATTGAAGTTTCAAATCAGAACGGAATTAATGGTAATTTCTCATGTAAACCAACAAGTTTCGGTCTGCTGATCGACAAGGAGATCTGTTATAAACATATGAGGGAGATCGTTGCAAAAGCTGCCTCTTATAAAAACTTTATCAGGGTCGATATGGAGGATTCTCCATGTACAGACCTGGAAATTGGACTTTTCCGGAGACTCAGGGCAGAATTCCCTTATAATGTCGGACTCGTACTCCAGGCATACCTGAGAAGGACTTACAGTGATATTGAAAGTATGATGGATCTTCATAGTGAAAAATCTCCCCTTAATTTCAGATTGTGCAAGGGAATTTATGTTGAACCTGAAGCAATTGCTTTTAAGAAATATGAGGAGATCAATACTCATTATACAGATGATCTGGAGTACATGTTCAAAAACAAGATTTATGTTGGTATCGCAACTCATGACAAACCGCTGGTTGATGCAGCTTTTAAACTCATCGAGAAGTATAATGTACCAAAGAACATGTATGAATTCCAGATGTTGTATGGAGTTACTCCCAAATTAAGGGAAAGCATCGTAAATGATGGCCACAGAATGAGAGTATATGTACCATTCGGTAAACAATGGTTCGGTTATTCAACCCGACGTCTGAAGGAAAATCCCAAAATGGCAAGTCATATAATCAAAGCAATATTCTATAAAGGATGAGGGCGTAATGGCTTTAGGATTAATGGCTTAGTGGAAATATTATTTCAATTAAAAATCTTTTAAAGACAAATTCTTATTTTCTGTTTTTAATAATCTCCTTATACTTTTGTTTTATCTCCTCCAACTCCTTTGTTGAGATCTGAGGTTTCGGAGGAGGCGGGGTTTCGGGCCGGCCATGAAGAAGAAGGTAAGCTGCCGGCAAAAGAATAAAGGGATTTAACCCTAAAATCCTGTCAGAAGGTATCCCACCCTTTTCGATAGCATCTATTTTGCTCTTTTGCCTCAGGTATTCATAGTTAGATGCAGGATCTCCAAGTTTTGAAGGAGTAGTTCTGCCAGTATATGCAGCAGTACTGACATTAATGACTGCATTTTCCATTTTAGTATCGGACCGGAGCTGCGGATTCATCAGTTCTCCCTTAAGACTGGATATTTTCGGAATGATAATTACCTCACCTATCATAACTGTGTCTGTTTCAAGGTATACACCAGTCAGGAAATCACGTCCTGACAAAGTATCACTTATTATTACTGCCAATGGTTTATAACCAAGCATAGTGAAAACAATTGTATCCATCTTGAAAGCATAGAATGAAAATGCCCCGTCGTCCAGGCTGGCAGTTGCATGAGTTCTGTTAATAAGGATTTCTGTACCAGTCAGCTTTGATTGTGTTGACGCATCCATTACTATTCCATGAAACAGAAATGGTTCGGGCCCCTTACTCCTGATCTGCCCATTGCTTAAACCATGTATGATAATGAGAAACAGTGTTATCAGAATACTTTTTCTGATCATTTATAACAGGTCCTATAACTTAATTATCAATTCATCGAGACTTCTTTTCGGAACGTGGTGCGTTTTTTCTGCATCCCTCCAGTATTTTACATCACCATTCCTGATTTGCTCAACTACAACTTTCTCTACCGTTTTGCCAATCGCCAGTACAAGCAATATTTCATATTTTGAGGGAATACTTAGCGCAGCTCTCAAGCCCTCTTTCTTAATCGAAGCAATCATGCAACCTCCAAGACCGGCTTCAGTAGCTCCAAGCATTATACTTTGTGCTGCTATTCCATGATCGATTCCAAATGATTCACTTATTGATTTATCACCTAAAATAATGATATATGAAGAAGGTCTCTCACCCTGGGACGGAACTGACCAGTCCGAAAGATATCCAGCCCATGCAAGAAAGGGGAATACGATCTCACATTGTTCGCGTTTATTTAATAAAATGTACTTAAGGGGTTGTTTATTTGCACCAGAGGCAGAAAGCCTTGCAAGATCTATGAGTTGTTCAAGTACCTTGTATTCAACTCTGAAAGATTCGTCGAACCTTCTGCA
>JAHEYW010000044.1 GCA_023251395.1 Bacteroidales bacterium | reverse complement strand
AGGCAAGCTGATAGTTACAGTTATCCATCAGCCCTCATCAGAGATCTTTAAAATGTTTGATAAGGTGATTGTGATGGATCAGGGTGGGTATATGACCTATTCCGGTAATCCAGTTGAATCTGTAATATATTTTAAAACACTTGATGCTCAGATCAATGCTTCTGTTGGAGAGTGTCCTTCCTGCGGGAATGTAAACCCTGAAACTATCTTCAACATTATGGATATCAAGGTAGTTGATGAGTTTGGCAGATATACCGACAAACGTAGGATTAAGCCTTCCGAATGGGCTGAAACCTTCATAGCCAAAATTCCTTTTCCACCGGTTGCTGAAGTTAAAGAGGCGCCTCACTCTAATCTTGACAGACCAACAAGGCTGAAGCAATTGCATATTTACCTGTCGAGAGATTTCAGAAGCAAGATCGCAAACAGGCAGTATGTTATGCTTACCCTTCTCGAAGCGCCCATACTGGGTTTCATATTATCATTCATTATTCGTTATATCCCCGATCCTGGTTCAACGACATACATTTTCAGTGAGAATGAAAATATTCCTATTTATATTTTCATGAGTCTTATTGTCGCCCTGTTCCTTGGACTGACAATAAGTGCTGAGGAGATATTCCGCGACCGTAAGATTTTGAAAAGGGAGCAGTTCCTTAATCTCAGCCGCAACAGCTATATTCTTTCAAAGGTGGTTATCCTTATCCTCATCTCAACTTTACAGGTTTTGCTTTTTCTGCTCATCGCAAACCAGATCCTCGAAATAAAGGGGATGTTCTTACGGTATTTCCTTGCACTCTTTTCCACCGCACTCTGTGCAAATTTACTTGGATTGAACATCTCGGCCAGCTTTAACTCTGCAATTACAATTTATATAGTAATTCCACTTCTCATTATTCCCATGATGGTGCTTAGCGGCGCCATGTTCTCTTTTGATAAGTTAAACAGGACTCTCGGGTCTGTAGATAAAGTTCCTGGTATCGCTGAACTGATGCCTACCCGGTGGACATATGAAGCACTTATTGTATCACAATTTAAAGACAACAGGTATAGTACTGTTGAGTATAACAGGGATAAGGAGACATATTATGAGCTGCAGAAAAAAATAAGCGAGGCAGAATTCAATAAGGTATACAGGATCCCTGCGCTCAGGGATGCACTTGAAACTACCATCTCTGAATATATAGAATCGGGAAGTAACCCGAAAAAAATAAATAACCTTGACAATGTTTTGCAAAAAAAATCGGCCTCCCGGTTTTCAAAGCTTGAACTTATAAGACAGGAGCTCACTAAAATTGCTGAGATGAACAATATTCCTGAGTTCGAGTTGACTGATAAGCTCACTGCAGAAAGCTTTAATCCATCTGTTGCCGAGGCCTTAACCAAATATTTTGATAAGGTTAGTGCTGTATTTGTTACAATTTCTAATTCAGCCACAGACAGATCAGACAGGTTCAGGAGCCTCAACAACGCCAGACTTATTGCACTTGAAAAGGAATATTACAATTACAAGCTTGAGGAACTGGTTACAAAGCCCTATGAAAGGAAGAAAATCCTTGTCTACGGAAATTCTCTTGTACAGAATACCCAACCAGTTTACCTCGATCCATATAAAAAAGGATTATTTAGTTTCAGAACGCATTTCTTTGCTCCTTCAAAATATTTTTTCGGAGTACTTATAGATACATTCACCTTCAATATTGCACTGGTTCTCCTGAGTACTATCCCGCTCTACCTGTTTTTATATTTTGAATTGTTAGGAAAACTTGTTAAATTTATTGATGGTCTGAAATTTAAAAAATAGGTTTTCGGGACTATAGTTACTTATAATTTCATATTTTTGTGATTAGTAAACACTTTAAACTGATGCCGGCCAGGTTATTCATTATTTTGTTGGTAGGGTTGTTTCTTTTTACTGCATGCAGGAACAGCAGCAAAAAAAATAGCAATTTCGTTTTCCCCGATGCCGATTCTGTTCCGGTTTCAGAAGCTGAAAAACTCAGCGATGAAGCAATAGATGACATTGCGCGAAATATGTCATCGCCTGTTGAAATTGCAAACCTGCTTCAGAGAATGAAGGTTCCTTTCTCAGCTGGATTGCTCGCAACATCCATTGATGCAAGCAGGCTGAGTACCAGCTTTGATAAATCACTTAAGCTGGGAATTCTTGGCGCTGATCTTGGTTATCTCAATATGTATGAAAAAACAGGATCTTCTGTTGATGTCCTGTCATCAATCAAAAAGCTGGCAGATGGAGTAAATGTTGGCCAGTTCTTTGATTTTGAGACTTTAAAAAGATTATCAAGAAGCAGGTCAGATCTCGATTCACTTCTGCTGATCTCACAGGATTCCTATAATAAGATCGATAAATATCTCCGGGACAAAGGACGTGGGCAACTTTCTGCACTCATGATTACCGGTGTATGGATTGAAGGTCAGTACCTGGCAACACAGATGATTAAACAACATCCCGATACACTGTTAAGAAACAGAGTCGGAGAACAGAAGATAATACTGAATGATCTGTTGATGCTACTTGCTCCTTATTGCAATGTAAATCAGCAGTTCTCTTCTCTTTGTCAGGATATGCAGGACCTTAAACTGAAATACAGGGATATCAAGATAACCTTCACAGTGGGAGACCCGGTGACGGTAGAAAAAGATGGTGCTCTGGTTGTTAAACAGACAGAAGAGAGCAGAGTTGAAATGACCGATGAACAACTTGCCCTCATAATCGTTACTACTAATAATATAAGAAATAAACTCATTTCGAATAACTAAAATGAAAAAGTATCTCATAATCACGGCACTGATGCTTTTCGTCCCGATGCTGATGTCCGGGCAGAGTAGCGACCCGCTCATACAAAAATGTGCATTGAATTCAGGTCCTAATTCAACTTTTCTGAAAGATTTCAGGGTACAACTTGGAAAAGGAAACAGCCAGCCTGAACTTAGAGTCAGACAGGTATTCCCTCTCAGCAAGAACATGACTTATAAATTCACTCTTTGCAACGCCGATAATTCACAGGGGAAACTGATCATGAAGCTGAAGGACAGCGACGGCAGTCTCCAGGCTACATCTTATGTTTCAGGCAAAGCCTATCCCGAAATAAACTTCACCTGTAAGAAAACAGGTACATATAATCTCTATTTTGATTTTATCGACTTCCTTCCTGGGTCAGGTGTCGGAATAGTCTCCCTGGTAAAGTAATAATCCTGAATTACCTCAGATTCAGGATCTGCATAAAAATCAATACCAGCAAAATTATACTGAAAACAATTTCAGGAATTATTTTATTGTGGCTGAATATGAGGTAATGTGCCACAATATAACTTACCGGTATCGCTACAAACCATATAAGTTCACCTGACGCTGAAGGAACTGCAAAATATACTGTCAGACATATTACCATTGTCCAGATAAGCGTTGTAAAGGTCTTTCTGGATTTTATTTTCTTGTTGTTAATCGTTGAGAAAAGATAAACAAGACTCACAATAACTATTATTTCAAGTATTACAATCCCTGCAATAACCATTCGCGGAAAAGAGTATTTGTCTGATTCTGAAAATAAATTAAAAATAAAGGACTCTTTCAGGGAAGTAATATTAAGTCCCAAAACAAAATATATTCCTGCAGTCAATAAAAAGGGTGTTATCAGTCCGATAAGAGTTATGACAAATTCTCTTATATTCCCCGTCCTGAATATTGTAATTCCGATAAATATCAGGACACCGAACCAGATTGTATTTGCATAGAAGAGTGACCCCGTTCCGATAAGAAATGAAGCATCAAAGAAATTATGCGCAATCCCTGGTTTCCTGTATGAATCAGCGATAGTCCTGATTGCCAGCATTAAAAAAACTGAAGCCGGGAGGACAGGATTGAGAGTCTGATAATGAGGAAACAAGCCAGTGAGTAAAAGATAAATGGTCGAAGGCAGAAATGTCCTTTCATTGATAAAGAAGTGACTTGTATTGAAATTTGTCACGAGAAAGATCATCAACAGAACCAAAACAAATGTAAAAGCAGTTCCGGTAATTACACTTTTTCCTATTGCCATACTCAAGAGGCGATAAAGTGGCATCGGATCTATATCGTAATAGAGGGTACTATTAAGGACAGGATGGATGAAGGCATTCAGCCAGATAAGAACTGCTATCAGAAGTACAAGTGCAATTTCTCCGGGACCGGTACCCTTGTAGAGTCGTAGAAGCATTATCCCTGCAAATCAAATCCTATGTCAGACCTGAAATAACTGCCGTCATATGATATCAATCCGGCATTCCTGTAAGATTCCCGAAGAGCCTCATTCATTGTGCGTCCCCAGGCACTTACAGAAAGTACTCTTCCTCCGTTTGTAACAACCTTATCATCAACCAGCCTTGTGCCGGCATGAAAAACCACAGCTTCAGATACAGAATCCAGGCCCGAGATCACCTTGTCTTTTTCATAATTGCCGGGGTAGCCACCGGAGACCATCATTACGGTTGTGACAGATCTTTTATCGATTGTAAGCTCCCGCTTATGAAGATCACATTCTGCAACCCCTTCAATAAGCTCAAAAAAGTCAGAACTTATCCTGGGAAGCATTGCTTCTGTCTCCGGGTCGCCAAGTCTTACATTATATTCTATAACATAAGGTTCACCATCAACATTTATCAATCCGAAGAATATGAATCCCTTATATGGAATATGATCTTCTGACAATCCTCTGATTGTAGGCTTGATGATCTTTTCCTCAACCTTTGTCATGAAATTCCCGTCGGCAAACGGGACCGGTGAGACTGCTCCCATTCCACCAGTATTTAACCCGGTATCTCCAACTCCTATCCTTTTATAATCTTTTGCTTCAGGCAGCAATTTATATGAATGCCCGTCAGTTATTACAAATACCGATAGTTCAATTCCTTTAAGAAACTCTTCAATCACCACCTTCCTGCTTGCCTCACCAAATTTGCCATCAAGCATTGCAGCAAGCTCTTTTGATGCTTCACCGAAATTGTTCAGAATTACCACGCCTTTACCTGCCGCAAGTCCGTCAGCCTTAAGAACATATGGAGGATTGATTTTTTTCAGAAAGTGAAGGGCTTCGCTGTAAGTCGGTTTATCAAACGTCCTGTAAGCTGCTGTAGGGATATTGTATCTTGTCATAAAATCCTTTGCAAAATCCTTGCTTCCCTCAAGCATTGCTGCGTTCTTCACTGGTCCTATGACCGGAATTTTTGCAAGTTTTTTATCATTCAGAAAATAATCATGAATACCTTTTACCAGAGGAGACTCCGGACCAACAATTACAATGTCAATTTTATTTGACAACACAGCATCCTTTACCTCATCAAATTTCTCCGGATCAATTTTAATATTTGTCCCGCATGAACTTGTTCCGGCATTACCCGGGCCGATAAATATTTTTTTCACCTTCGTGCTTTGGGATAACTTCCAGGCGATCGCATGTTCACGCCCGCCAGATCCTAGAATGAGAATATTCATTGTATTGGATTTATTAATTCCAAATGTACTACTTCATTCGGATAAAAAAAATTGAGTACCAACTGAGTATTATTTCGGAAATATGGAATAACGTGTGAACAGAATAATATAGATTTTATGTACTGGGTTCAGGTGATTTATGAGACAATAATTCTGGAATAATGTCGAATCTGTAGCCCTCTTTTTTTGAATAAATAATGAACTCTTCAATTAACTCAAGCATGTTACTTTTGTTGTTGTCGTGCAAAACGATAATTGATCCCGGCCTCATCAGTTTTTTTACTACTGCCAGAGATCTGACTGCACCGAATTCCGGATCGAAATCATATGGCATAATATCCCACATTATTATCTTATAAATCGCCTTCAGCATTAAATACTGGCTTCTTTTCATTCTGCCAAATGGTGGCCGGAAGATTTTCTTTGAAGTAACCTCTGAGGCTTTATTAATATCCTCAAGATATTCTTTTGTGTTTTTTAAAACCCCGTCAGGGTGAGAGAATCCATGATTGCCTATGACATGACCCGATGTTTTGATTGCGCTCATAATCTGAGGATTAGCCACTGCAGCCTCTCCATTGCAGAAGAAGACTGCTTTGACCATATTGTCGGAGAGTATCCTTAAAAGAGGAAAAGTAATTTCTGCAACAGGACCGTCATCGAAAGTGAGATAGAGCACCTTTTCCTTCGTCTTTACCCTGAATAATGCATCAGGGTAAAGAAGTCTTGAAAACCATAACGGCCTGAAAAATCTCATATTCAGTTACCAGTGGAGTACAGAGAGGAATAATATTTATTAAGTTGTGGTTCAATCTGTTTTACCATTTCCACCATATTCAGACGCATTCCCATCCTGTAAATATCAATCATAGTCTGCATGTTGATACCAATAGGGTAATCAAGTCCAAACCTGCCTTCAGGACCAAGATCCATCACATAATTCAGGTAGCTTTCTGAATAGGATTGTACTTCATTAAGCACCTTCATACCATCCTCTTTCTTTCCGGCACGGATCAATACCTCTGCCATTTCCATCGAGAAGTAATCATGGGGCATCTTAGAAGTCGGAACAAGCTCAAGTCCGCGTTTCACAACCTCAATTGCTTTGGTAGTATCTTTCCTTTCCAGCAGTGCATTGCCAAGGATCCCGAAGAGCCGTCTGAAATTGCTGAACATTCTCCTGTTATTCTCATCAAGATAAACTGACGGATCGGAAGCATTTCCCCAGGTAAATTTATTCATAAGGTTGTTGTACATTTCAACAGGGTCAATCATTCCATATTCTCCGGGTTGAGGAGTCCCGGTTCTCACCGGTGCAACCCTGTAAGCAAGTCCCTCCTGAATAAAGTTTTTCTCCAGCCCCTTATACTGACTTGAAGGCACAGTTGTGGAAAAATATATAGGCCTTTTCCAGTTGTTGTTTGCCAGCATATCCATTATCGCAAGGTCACCCTTGAATGCATCTGTTTCGGAATAGGTCCAGGTCAGAGGAGCTATCAGACTGTCTTTGAAATAATCTTTGACAGTACCGTTCCTGAGCACAACAGTTGTATCAACGTCGATGATCAGCTTATTTGAAGGGATATAGTTTAGATAGTCACCTCTTCCGGAGACATCTATCTGTGCACTTTTGTCATCAATTCCGGCAAAATCAACAATTTCTTTGATCCCGACTGCCTTATTTATCCTGTTTTCCACCGGAAGCTGATTCCTTTTACCCTCCAGATACCTGTCAGATGGGAGCTTTATCGGAAGTGGATCCGACTCATAAGCTTTTTGCTTCATCATATCAATGTACCAGCCTGCCTGAATGTAGCTAAGGTTAGCAACCCTTACATCGGTTCTGAAACCTTCAACATCCTGAACATACCACAAAGGGAATGAATCGTTATCACCATAAGTAAATATCACAGCATTTGACGCCACAGATTTCAGATAGTTTTCGCCAATATCTCTGGCAGTATATCTCCCTGATCTGTCATGATCATCCCAGTTCTGGAAACCCATGAGGAAAGGAACTGCCATGAAGAGAACTGCGAATGTCACAATCTGGGAAACTCTTTCATTCATATATTTCTTTATGAGCTCATAAACCATCATAAAGCCCATACCTATCCAGACCGCAAATGCATAGAATGACCCGGCATAGGCATAATCCCTTTCCCTAGGCTGATTCGGATACTGATTAAGAAAAAGAATGATGGCAATACCTGTCATGAAAAAGAATATCATTATAATCCAGAAGTCATTTTTTTGTTTCTTATAATGCCAGTGCATACCTGCAAGTCCAAGGATCAGCGGCAGAAAAAAGTAGGTGTTCCTGCCCGGATTATCAACAATATCTTTTGGTGCTTTATCAAGTTTACCCAGTCGCAGCTCATCAATAAAATTCACTCCACTGATCCAGTTACCCTGGATCGGGTTACCATTCCCCTGGATATCATTTTGCCTGCCGGCAAAATTCCACATGAAATACCTGAAATACATGAAGCCAACCTGATACCTGAAAAAGAACCGCAAGTTTTCCCCGAATGTAGGACATACAACACTTTTTTTGCCTGATGCTGTTTCAACCGAATACTTTCTTCCGGTAATCTTACCCCAGTATTTATATGCACTTTCATGATCCGGTTCAGCACTGCTGTACATTCTTGGAAAGAGAGTCTCGAACTGTTTGTTATAGCTATACTCAGGTCTGTAATATGGTTCATATCTGCCATTCACCTGGTTATATCCTGCAATTACCTGTTTAACATCAGTAATCGGGGCACTATAGTAATTACCAAATATCTTGGGGTTAGTACCATACTGCTCCATGTTTATATAATAAATAAAGGAGAATACATTGGATGGGTCATTCTGGTTCATTGGCGGTTTTGCAGCTGACCTGATCATGATCATGGCATATGAGGAATATCCTATGAATATGACAGCCAGTGAAGTGAAGATATAATTAAGGATCACTTTCCGCCTTGTCTGTGAAAACCTGATACCAAATATCAGAATAGCGATTACGAGAATGACATAAATATAAAGGCCTGAGTTGAAAGGCATTCCAAAGCCATTGACAAAAAGCAGCTCGAACCAACCTGCTGCTGTTGGTATCCCCGGCATAATCACATATACCATCAGCCAGACCAGGAGGAGTGCAACCAGGCCAGCTTTCACGAGACCCTTTGTAGTTACCTCAAACATCTTGAAATAATAGATGAAAACCAGGGCAGGCAGCACCAGCAGGTTCAGTCTGTGTACACCTATCCCAAGTCCCATGATGTACATTATAAGTATAATCCAACGGCCTGACCATGATTTATCCGCTTCATCTTCCCATTTCAACATTGCCCATAAAACCACACCGGTAATAAGAGAAGAAAGTCCATATAATTCACCTTCAACCGCTGAAAACCAGAATGTATCTGAAAAGGTATAAGCCAAAGCACCTATAATACCACTGGCCATAATCGGAATTATATGTTTTTCTTCAAGCTCAGTTCCTCTTATGAAGACCTTCCTGACAAGATGGGTTATTGTCCAAAACAGAAACAATATTGCCATGCCGCTTGATATTGCTGTCAGTCTGTTCACCATCACAGCCACTTTTGATGTGTCGGTCCCAGCAAATAATGTTGCGATCCTGTTCATCATCAGGAAGAGAGGCGCTCCGGGAGGATGGCCTACCTGCAGTTTGAATGCTGATAATATGAATTCGCCGCAATCCCAGAAGCTTACAGTTGGTTCCAGTGTAAGAAGATAAACAATCGAAGATATAACAAAAATAGACCAGCCGGTTATGTTATTCCAGCGACGGTATCTGACAGATATTCCGTTCATAATAATCTGTGTTTGATTTTGTAACTGACAAAGAACGCAAAAAATTGTCAAACAGCTATACTCACATTTCCTTTTAACAACATTTTAACCTGATGTAATTTGCTATTTTTGTGTAAATAAATTCATATGAAACTTCTCCTGCCTGTTGTTCTTACTCTTCTGATAATTCATTCTGAACTATCAGGACAAACGACAGATCAGGCTGAAAAACAAAAAGGGAATTTCTATTTTGCGCTCAAGACTATAAGCTTTGTAAGAAATAAGGAGTACTTTAATCCTGAGGCACAGGGACTGCTGTTCCTTGGAACCATGTATCAGCAAAACAGATTGAACTGGTATGAAGGATTCGGATATTTTAACCCAAACATTGAGGGTTATACACTTCTTGGCAATTTTCTGCAACCATCAATAATTTATTATCCCTATTCAAATCTTTCCATCAGGGCAGGGATGCACATACTGAATTATTCAGGTGCAGGCAAAATATCTGAAATAAAGCCTATTATATCAATGAAATACAGTTTCTCTGAGAAAACATCACTTACACTCGGATCACTTGAAGGATGTGAGAACAGGAAATTGTTTGATCCAATTTTTGATTTTGAAAGTATCTATACAAAAAACTCCCAGAACGGCTTTGAATTTATCACAAATCAGAATCACTTTACAAGTCAGACCTGGCTTGACTGGGAGCATTTTATTTTTACAGGAGACAACCAGCGTGAAGTAATAAATTTCGGTGAATCATTCAGATATTCATCTGATAAGATCCTGAATTATTTTGAAATAAATGTCCCGGGACAGTTTATGATCCGTCACAGGGGCGGGCAGATAAGCAACTACAATGAGAGGATGGAAACATTTATGGACTTTGCAGGCGGACTGAATATTAATTATGATCTGAACAGGGAAAAAGAACGAAAGATCGGAGCCGATCTGATACATTTCATTTTTTACGATAATACTCCTGGCTCTCCAATCTTTTCGTACAAGCAGGGTCACGCTGATTGGTTCAGATTGCACTATAATTCTAAAAATCTATGGCTGGAGATGGCTTATTTCAAATCCCATAACTTCTATGCTCCCCTTGGAAACCTTGTTTACAGTTCTATAACAGCCTTCACAGGACGAACACTGCTTCCTGACAGGTCACTGGCTTCATGCACAATGAATCTCAATATCATTAAAATGAGATATCTTGAATTGTTTTTGGGGGTTGATTTTTATTACGATATGAATATCAAGGAATTGTATAATGCTGCAGCCCTGCATCTTAAGTTCAACGAAGCAGTAAAGATTTTCTCTATTAAGAAATAGAGACCCAATTAACAGCAAGTTGCGAATCCGACAGCTTGCTGGTACACGGATTTTGTCATGGAGTAAAGCATGGAGTGAAGTGCTATCATTGAAAATTAATTATTCACCATGATGCTGACTAAAATTCGCCGGATTCTGAGCGAAGAACCGAGCTTGCGAGCTCACCGCAGGTAATATGGTAAAATCGTCTATGCAGTTAAATGGTATAAAACTACCACACATAAAACCGCCAGGGTTTATTTTTCCATTCTTCACCGGAATAGTCGATACCGATTCTCTTTCCTGCTTTGTACTTTATTTGGTTATTGGTGTCTTCAATCCAGATTCTGTCTGATCCTGTAAGATCCTCGCCGTAAAATGATCCGTCAATACCTGTTTCCCGTGTAAGTATTCCCGGGCCTTTATGTTGGTCAGTGCCTCTTATCAGCACAGCTTGCGGGTTTCCCTCAGGACCGGCGACAATGTTGAGCATCCAGTACATGCCATAGACAAAATAGACATAAACTTTTCCACCTTCATGGTACATCACCTCTGTCCTTGGTGTTCTTCCTTTTCTTGCATGACATGCCTTGTCTTCCTCACCGCGGTAGGCTTCGACTTCTGTTATCTGAAAACTTGAAAAAGTTTTTGGCCCGGTCTTTACAACCAGTGTTTTCCCAATCAACTCAGGGGCAACTTCAAGAACATCACGGATATAGAATGTTCGGTCTAGACGGACCATAAAAAACAGATTATTGTTTAGCATAAATCAGCTTTAGAATTAATAGTTCAAGGTTCAAAGTTTAAGGTTCAAGGATTCACTAACTTTGAACATTGAACCTTGAACCTTGAATTAATCAGTATTGAACTTTATTCTCAAACCTTTCCCATTTTTTGAAAACTTCCCGACCATCCACTCCCTTTATCCTTTTAAAAGAAACATTTCTTTTTTCCGGCAAAAGTGTTATTTCATCATAGATAAATTCGTCGTTAAAGCCAGCATTTGCTGCATCCTTCCTGTCTGCAGCGAAATACACCTCCTTGATACCCGACCAGTAGATGGCACCCAGGCACATAGGGCATGGCTCACATGAGGAATAAAGGATGCAATCGTGAAGATCGTGTGTCCCGGATTTTTGTGCTGCCTCCCTGATTGCAAGCACCTCAGCGTGTGCAGTGGGGTCATGAGACTCCACCACCTTATTGGTTGATTCAGAGATTACTTCCCCATTTTGTACAACTACAGCTCCGAATGGGCCTGTACCTTTTTCAATACCCTCGTAAGCAATTTTTATTGCTCTCTCAAGAAAATCTTTATCTGTCATTCTATTTTAAAACCATCTTTAACTTACATTCTTATGTTCGCCCAAAAATCACAAAAACCATTATATTCAAAAAGGTTTTACTTTATGCCTTTGCGCGCTTTGAGGTTAAAATGTTTTTTCATTTCTCCCGAACACAAAAAGCGAGTAAAAATAAGCAAAGAATGTGACACCTGTATGGGTCTCTAAAGTATCTTCTCCTGCCATTGATAATAAAATTATCAGCAGGAAAAGATTAAAAAGAATATTTTTCCCCGCTCTTGTAATGATGACAGGGTAAATAACTGAAAACAGTATAATAGCCAAACCTGTTATCCCAAATGCTATAAGAAATGTCAGGTACTGGTTATGAGGCAGGTACCAGTATTTTACGTCCAGTTTGCTTTTGTCCTTTATATATTGATTCACCATTTCATCACGGAAATCACCAGTACCTGTTCCAAAAATCATGCTCCTGCGAAAACAGCTCCAGCCAGTCTTCAGAAACTCCAGCCTCTGTGTAACTGAGTGTCCTGATGGATTCCCGCCATTTCTGTAATAGTCAATCTGCCAGATGACTTCGTAAATTTTGGATTTAATTTGTTTGCCACCAGTAAATAGAACATTGGTTAACCCATTTTCAATATATTTAATATCATCATTTGTAAGCTGAGTCACCCCGGATGAGTCTTTTGTAAAACCTTTTGAAGTTATATATCTTATAATAGTATATTTTATCTGCTGGTTTCTGAGGTCTGTGCTGTCATATTTTATTAAAGATCTTCTATTCCATTCTTTGCTGAGTTCCTGCTCGCACAGATAAATCCATACCGGATTACCATTTTCTATATCCTTTCTTTCCGGGTAATGCTGGTATGGATTCCCATTGATTGTATTCTCTTTAAGCAGATAAGTGTACTCATTTCCGTTACTAATATAGAAGCCCTTGATCTCATGATGAATATAACCACCGGCCAGAACTATTATTACTACTGTCGCTGTTAAAGATCCTGCCTTGAGAACCTTATTGTGTGTTCCTTTAATAAGAAGGAATAAGCCGATAGCGGTTAGACAGGTTAAAAGCAGCAGTCCGGTTATGGAGATAAGCAAAAACAGGAAACCGGTGAGCCATATGGCGGATACAAGATAAAGGTATCTTGTCCGGCCAGACTGGTTCCTGAAATAATAATATAGTGATATCACGATAGCCATATTTGCCATTTCGGCAAGCTGCATATAAGGAATGAACATAGATATACCCCTTATATTGGCATCGTTCTGGCTATTTACATAGAAGAAGACCAGACCGGTAGCTGAAGAAATTATGACACCTCCTACAAAAAGGGACAATATTGTTCTGAGCTCTTTTGTGTCGGGGGGTTCAGAAAGTGCTATCACTAAAGGCATAAGAAGAAGAGGGAGCTTTTGCTCAAGCTCCCTTAGTCCATACCTTATATCTGAGGTATTGAACATCCAAAGTAAAAAAACAAAGTATGAACCTGTGAATATCAGTAATGCTGGATTATTTTTTCTGATACCTGCAATTCGTAGAGGCCCTCCATCAGCGGCCCAAATAACGATCAGGGTAATTATAAAAAAGGTGAGAAGCCATACTGAAAGAGGGAGCATTACTGCAATCGCAGAAAGGTTAAAAAGATAGGCTTTACGCAGAAGCTGTTTGTTAAACATGCATTAAATATTGTAAGTTAAATTTACATGATATTATCTTTGTGCCTGATTAAAAAAGGGAAAGCTTAATAATTATTACTCCTTTAAGGCTCAGAGTGCCTGATGACGCGATGTTGATAAAAGAAAATCTTTCCATAATTCTTTTTTTAAAAAAATATATTGTATTTTTGCACACCCCAAAATACGGGGTTTTACATTATGTATCAGTGTATCAATTAAAAACTTAATATAAAGTGAACACTTTAAGCTACAAAACAGTTTCAGCAAACAAGGCTACTGTAAACAAGGAGTGGATACTTATAGATGCAGAAGGAGCTATTCTTGGTCGCCTTGCAACTACGGTAGCCACAATGTTGAGGGGAAAACATAAGACAAATTTTACTCCTCATGTCGACTGTGGTGACAATATTATAGTTATCAATGCGGAGAAAGTCGATCTGTCAGGAACAAAATGGTCTGATAAGGAATATGTAAGACATACAGGTTTCCCTGGTGGCCAGAGATTTACAACTGCTGAAGAGATGCTGAAGAAAAATCCTATTGGTCTTGTTGAACATGCCGTAAGAGGTATGCTCCCAAAGAACAGACTGGGAAGAGAGCTCTTCAGGAATATGCATGTATATGCAGGAGCCAGCCACCCGCACGAAGCTCAGAATCCGAAGAAATTTGATTTAAAATAATTTAAATAACAGACATGGAACCAATCAACGCTATTGGAAGAAGGAAAGCAGCAGTTGCAAGGGTATATCTCACTGATGGTAAGGGTAAGATCACCGTTAATGACAGGGATTATAAGGAATATTTCGGAGCCGGCACACTTCAGTATGTTGTAACTCAACCTCTGAATGTTCTCAAAGTTGCTGACAAATATGATATTAATGCAAATCTTGATGGCGGTGGTCCAAAAGGTCAGGCTGAGGCTCTCAGACTTGGTATAACCAGAGCTCTTATCAAGATCGACGCAGAATCAAAACCAGCACTGAAAGCTGAAGGTTTTCTCACACGTGACCCACGTGAAGTTGAAAGGAAAAAACCTGGTCAGCCTAAGGCTCGCAAGAGATTCCAGTTCAGTAAACGATAGATATCAATTGTTTTTCAGAATAATGCAGGTTTAGTATCTAAATTGCATTGACTCCTGCAGTTGCGGGACTACTCTGCAATTGATTTTCACAGAATGTAAACTTAAAATAAAAAAAATGCCAAGAACAAATTTTCAGGAATTACTCGATGCCGGTGTTCATTTCGGACACCTGAAAAGAAAATGGAACCCTGCCATGTCGCAGTACATATTTATGGAGCGCAATGGCATTCACATCCTCGACCTCGAAAAAACCGCAGTTAAAATTGATGAGGCTGCCTCAGCAATGAAACATATTGCCAGGTCGGGCAAGAAAATATTATTTGTTGCCACAAAGAAACAGGCAAAAGAAATCGTTGCAGAAAAAGTTAAAGCTGTTAACATGCCTTATGTTACAGAAAGATGGCCTGGTGGTATGCTTACCAACTTCCCGACTATCCGTAAGGCTGTTAAGAAAATGGGCTCAATTGATAAAATGGCTGTTGACGGTACTTTCATGAACCTTTCGAAACGTGAAAGACTCCAGGTAACAAGACAAAGAGCCAAACTTGAAAAAACACTTGGCAGTATAGTCGACCTCACCAGACTTCCATCAGCACTTTTTATTGTTGATGTCAGCAAAGAACATATAGCAGTTGCTGAAGCAAAAAGACTTGGAATTCCAGTATTCGCTATGGTTGACACCAACTCCGATCCTTCAAATATCGACTTTGTCATTCCCGCAAACGATGATGCTTCAAAATCAATTTCTCTTATTATTGGTATTCTCTGCGGTGCAATCGAAGAGGGTCTTAATGAAAGAAAGATGGAGAAGGAAAAAGAACCTGGGATGAAAGACAAGAAATTCATCAGAAAAGAACTTGAGACAAAAGCTATTCCTGATTCAATCATTGAAGCTATAGTTGAAGAGGAAGAAGAAGTTGAGGTTGATGAGGAAGTAGAGGAAATCGAAGGCGAAGATGAAACCGTCGTTGACGGAGTAGAAGAGGAAGAGATCGAAGAATAATCATTACAAACAAATTAACTGGAAATAATGGCTAATATAACTTCAGCAGATGTTGCCAAGCTCAGAAGAGTTACCCTCGCGGGTATGATGGACTGCAAAAAAGCTCTGGAAGAGGCTGATGGTAACTTCGACAAGGCAATTGAAATAATCCGTAAGAAAGGACAGGCTGTCGCTAATAAACGCGCTGACAAAGAAGCCGGCGAAGGTGTTGTTCTGGCAAAAAGTACAGCTGATGGCAAATTCGGTGCAATGATCGTTCTAAACAGCGAAACTGATTTCGTGGCTAAGAATGCAGATTTCCTTGGTCTTGCTAATAAAATCCTTGATGTTGCACTTGACAAGAAACCTGCCAGCCTTGAAGCCCTTCTGGCTTTACCGGTTGACGGAACCAAAATAGGTGACAAAGTTGTTGAATATATCGGCATCATTGGCGAGAAACTTTCGCTTTCATATTATGAAAAAATTGAAGCAGCTCATGTTCAACCTTACATACACCCTGGAAACAGACTTGCCACACTCGTTGGTTTTACAAAAGCTGGTTTAGACAATCAGGTTTACAAGGATGTAGCAATGCAGATCGCAGCTATGAATCCTGTTTCACTTGACAAGGATGATGTTCCTGAAAAAGTTATTGCCCAGGAGCTCGAGATTGGAAGAGAACAGGCACGCCGTGATGGTAAACCGGAAGAAATGCTTGATAAGATTGCACAAGGCAAGCTTGCTAAATTCTATAAGGAGAGCACTCTTCTTAACCAGGAATTTATAAAAGATAACAAAATGACAATCAAACAGTACCTTCAGTCAGTTTCAAAAGAACTCACTGTTACTGCTTTCAAGCGTTTTACATTAAACCTGTAAACATAAGTTCATAATACATAGATACCCGGGGGGCCAGATCGGTCCCCTTTTTTTCTTTCCAAAGAATACCTTTACAAAAAAATATTCAACCATACTTGTATTATCTCCCATTTTTGTAATTTCGTTTACCGTAAATCGGAAATTATTAGTACAAAGCATATGAAATATTCGAGAATCCTTCTTAAGCTGAGCGGTGAATCGCTGATGGGAAAAAGCAGTCATGGTATCAGCAAGGAAGTACTGGAAACCTATGTTGCACAGGTAATCGAAATTGTCAAAGAAGGATGCCAGGTTGCAATTGTGATTGGCGGAGGAAATATATTCAGGGGACTGAGCGGCACGCAATCCGGGTTCGACAGGGTCAAAGGGGACCAGATGGGAATGCTTGCAACTATTATAAACAGTCTCGCACTTGAAAGCGAACTGAAGAGCCAGGGTACAGATGCGAAAGTGTTTACCTCGATCAGGATGGAACCGGTTGGTGAGTTATATAACAGGGATAAAGTTGTCGAAGCTCTTAAAAATGGAACTGTATGCATTCTCGCCGGAGGCACAGGCAATCCTTTTTTTACGACTGATACTGCTGCTGCTTTAAGAGCCGTAGA
>JAHEYW010000043.1 GCA_023251395.1 Bacteroidales bacterium | reverse complement strand
TGAAACAATATTTTTTAAAAATAGTCCTTTGCATGACGGCGCAGTGCTTATTGAAGATGGACTTATCCTTGCCGCCAGGTGTCCTCTTCCAATAACTGATCAGCATAATATACCGAATCATTTCGGAATGAGACACAGAGCTGCAATAGGAATTACAGAAACCTCTGATGCCCTTGTTGTTGCTGTTTCTGAAGAATCAGGATTCATTTCCGTGGCTGATTCCGGAAAAGTAAAAGAAAATATTACTCCCGTTGAACTGAGGCAGATCTTATTAAAGGAGAAGATCTGACATTTCATGATCTAAAAGCAGGCAACACCCTTCATACGGGCTAATTGATTACAATGTAAGATTTCAAAATTAAATTACAAATCTCATGGCACGATACAAATTGACACTTGAATACGAGGGAACGAAATATTCTGGCTGGCAGATACAAAAAGGGGGAAAATCTATTCAGGGTGAGATCCTGGATGCATGCAAAGATCTGTTCGGAACAGAAGAAATTGACTTTTTTGGTGCAGGCAGAACCGATAGCGGAGTCCACGCTCTTGGTCAGGTGGCGCACCTCGATGTCAGAACTGAGTTGCCGCCGCTTAGGATAAAATATGGAATCAATGACAGACTTCCTTCAGATATAAGCATAATAAATGTTGAAGAAGTCGACAATAAATTTCATGCAAGGCACGATGCAATTGCGAGAAGTTACATGTATCAGATCTGCAGAAGAAGAACCGCTTTTGGGAAGAAGTATGTCTGGTGGATTAAAGATACCCTTGACAGCGGGTTGATGATAGAAGCAGCTTCTCACTTCACAGGGTTAAAGGATTTCAGGTCGTTTACTGATGATGCACAGGAGTCAGGATCCACCAAGACCGAGGTCAAGTTTTTTAAGATTCATGAGTTTGGCGATATTATTGTTTTCCATGTGATAGGCTCACATTTTTTGTGGAAACAGGTGAGGAGAATGACTGGAGTTCTTGTCGAAGCCGGAAGAGGGAAAATATCTCCAGCTGAAATACCCTCCTTCTTCAAAATACATTCAGATATACCTGCAAAACTTACTGCTCCTCCCAGCGGCCTTTTTCTTGAAAGGGTATACTACAAGGATGACAAATTCCAGTTTGATATAAAACCTGTCCTGAATATCAGTTTATTATAATTTCTGTTATTTAGCCCAGGAATCTCCTTCGGGTGTCCTTCTCCAGGCGAAATAGGCATCCAGTACCTTTAATGATTCTGCACTAGGCACCGGGCCAGTTTTTGGTGTCTGGCTGAAATACATTAACACAGGGTTTGAATCACTGAAGGCAGGCCATACCGGCAATCCTTTCCCATTTGGGTCTCCGTATTTTGCAAAATTTGTCCAGTAAGTTGCCATGGCCTCTGATATTTCCAGATCAGTTTTTGTGGTTTGAGGATTCGACGTATTCAGGTGCTGGAAGACATAAGCAACATCCTGTCCATGTGGTGAACCATAACCTGCCCTCGGAGAATCTTCCGGATAATCAGGGTGCTGATCGAAGTAATAATAAAAGACTTTTGATTTCCCGGTTTTTGACTGAAGACGGGCCCATATCCAGGTATGCCATCCGAATGCAGCATCCCTTGCCAGGTCCCGGGCTGTTTTTGGAACCTTATCTGTTCCAACAGGATAGGCTTTAATAAGGTCATCTGCAAATTTTCCATAACGTGATTTGACACCATTTATATAGTCTTCCGGTGTTCTTGGAGGCGAAAAGCTGGCACCTTCATCTGAGTTGTAACCGACAAGAATAGGAGTATCATTGAATTTTCCGGCTGAGTAAAGTTTGTATTGATCGTCCGGAATAACATAACCATCAATAATTGGCCATGACATTCCAAGTCCGCGACCTGCAGGCAACTTATCTGCATCTATCTTCCTTAGTTCCGCAATTGATGCGACACCAGCGCTTTTAAGATAAGCTTCTCCGGAACGCTCGGCATCTGCCAGTCTCTTCTGGTTTTCACCTGGGAAAGTTGTAGGTCTGGGCGGTCCGAAAGATCCACCGCTTTGGGAAACTGCGCCATTGAATAATCCTTTTGCCAGAGGTGATGCACATAACATGCTAACTGCTATTCCTCCAGCTGATTCGCCGAAGATTGTAACTTTATTGGGATCACCTCCAAACAATGCAATATTTTTCTGTACCCATTTCAACCCGGCAATCATATCAAGAAGTCCATAGTTTCCTGAAGCATGGTATGAACTTTCACTGGTGAGTTCAGGATGTGCTAAAAACCCGAGCTGCCCAACCCTGTAAGCAATACTTACAAGCACAACACCTTTTCTGGCAAGATTCTCTCCACTGTAGTTTGTCTCTGATGTTGCACCAGCGCCGAATCCACCACCATATATCCAGACAAGAACAGGTATATGATCATTTGCGGATTTAGCTGGAGTCCAGATATTTAAATAAAGGCAATCCTCACTTTTTCCTGATGGAGGATTTCCGCCCTGAATAGGGCCGGGAGCAAAATTTACAGTTTGTTTTAATCCCTCCCATTTAGCCGCAGGTTGTGGGGCGCGCCATCTGAGGTCACCAACTGGTGGTGCTGCAAAAGGAATGCCCTTGTAAACGGTCAATCCTTCATCGGAAGATCCCTGCACCAAGCCTTGCTCAATATTCACCGGGGCTGGCTGTTGTCCGAAGCTTATTCTGGCTGCAATTATTAAAGATATTGCGATCAAAATAGTTTTGTTTCTCATAGGAATGGTTATATGATAAAAATAGTATTTCTGGTTCAAGGTATATAATAAATCGTAATTAAGCAAGTGACAGCAGATGCTGTAAAATGCTTATTAATTAAATATCAGGATGCATTTAATTGTGGATTTCTGGAATAAATCCTGTAAGGTAAGATGAGAACATTTTAAAGGTCAAACTAATATCTGTATTTCAATCTCAGATCTACACTATTATCATACACAATATAACATGGATCCTTGCATTGGTCGGGAACATATTTCACTCTTGGAGTGGCAGAATTCACTACCACATAAACATCTCCATCTCTGTAATTATAATCAGCCGTGAGAGTATATTTTTTGTTAATGAATACGGTAACCCATAGATCCGGCCCATTGGAATAATAAGTTCCATGGAGTATATTGTCTTCCAGTAAGCCTTCATAAACCCTCACGACTGTACTGTTTGAGATTTCAGATTTATCGTCAAGTGTTATTTTCAGGTCTATTTGACTTGGTTCTGTAGAAGTACAGTCATCACAATTTACATTTTGCGTGATTTTATCGCATGAAAAGACAATTATTAATAAGATAAAAATCAGATATCTAAAAACCCATCTCATAATGTCTCATTGAACCATTTTATTTTCTTCATTACAGCCCGGTTCTGATCGAAGAACATCGTATAAGATATTCCAAGTCTCAGCCAGACTGGTCCAATTTTAAAGAATGGAGTCTTCAGGTAATCAATGTTCCCGAAGACTGCAAAATTAGTACCTGTCCTTTTAAAGCCTACCGATGGGATAATAATAAGCTTATTCCATGGTATAATATTTGTGCCAACAAGCTTGTTTCCCAAACCATAGCCTGCAGAAGCCGAAACGGTCATTACCCAGTTGTTGGTAAAAGGATTGTCTGTAAGTGCAAAATCCCTGAAGATTCCGCCATAAATAAGTGAACTCTTATCCAGGTACTGATAAAAAGTTGATTCACCCGTATGTATCAAGACTTTTGAGTATGATGGTTTAAAATCCACACCTGCGTATAAGCCTCCTTTAAGTTTTGGATATTTAAACGCAATATTGGCTCCAAAAAAATGATCATTAGTGGTCAACATTCCTGATGCTGAGAGAGTAATCCTGTCAAAACCCTGATTCTGTCTTTGTTTAATATTATGTTCCTTCAGAGAGCTGAGGATTTCTTTCCTGTTGAATTTAAGAGCTACTCCATATGGATCCACAGTTTCAGGTCTACTTTTTTCCAGCTTATATCCATTATTTAAGAGGTACTCTGCCGCGTCTGTATTATCTGCCCGAATGGCAATATCCAGCGCATCGTATTTAAAATTGTTTATCTTATAAAGGTCAACATTCTGGTCAAGAATGAGCCGAATAATGACTGTATCACCAGTTTGACATGCAATCATCAGAGGTGTAAATCCTTTATTATCTTTTTGATTGCAATCAGCCCTGTGCTGGATGAGAAGATCTGCTATATCAGCATAACCCGCCCAAATCGCAGCCATTAGTGGAGTTGTACCATCTTCACTCTTCAAGTCTTTATCTGCATTATAATACAGGAGCATGTCTGTCAGATAAAAATATCCATAGATAGCTGCATAATGAATAGGAGCGGCACCGTTTTTATCTGTCATATTAATATCTGCACTATCGCGAACTAAAGCTTCAGCTATTTCCAAGTTTCCATTTTTGGCAGCTGCTATAAGAGGTGTTTCTGATAAATCTGTCTTTACATTGATATCCGGATAATAATTGAGAATGATTTTAACTGCTTCAGTATGATTATTTGCAACCGCCAGCATCAGAGGCGTGGCATTCTCAGCAGTTTTATAGTCTACTTCCGCACCATTCTTAAGAAGCCATTCCAATGCTGGTATTGAGCCAGATGAAGCGGCAAGTAAAAGATAATTATTAGCGTCGAGCTGCTGAGCACTTGTAAGGGGATGACTATAGTTGACTGTAGTGTCGATTAAAACTGGCTGGGAGAAGCTCCTTAAGGACAAACCAAGAAGAATCATAACTGGCAGGATCAGTAGATATCTATTACGGCGGCAGTCCATAGGTACAAATTTACTAATTATCCTGTCTTTCTGAAACATTCTGTTACCAACGAAATTTTTCCTATACAAAAACCGGACCGTTTATCTGGAATATATTTTGAAAATGGTCTTTTGATAATATATTATTCGTTATCAGATTATCTCATTTGGTTTTCATGAATAAAAAATGTCATTTTTATTTCCGGGAGAAATAATACTTCCTATTTTTGTTCAAATAATGTTCTGAGGTGAAGCATTACAGAAAAATCTTCCTTATTGCCCTGTTGATAGTCCTCGTTAGCTATGATCCAGGTGCCAACGAAAGGAAGAATCCTGTTTCAGATAAGCTTGTGCCGGGAAATATCAGGCTGCTTAATTCTATGTCTGATAATTCTTCATTTGCCGGTATGGAGAAAACCATTAAATCCTTTATGAGGCGCTGGGAAATAGTTGGTGCATCAGTCGCAATTTCAAGAGACGGCAAAATGGTTTATGCAAAAGGACTTGGGATAGCTGATAAAGAGAAGAATATCGAAACTGAACCATATAGTAAATTCAGAATTGCAAGTATCTCAAAGCTGATCACCGCAATTGCTATCATGAAACTCCAGGAGGAGGGAAAACTATCTGTTAATGACAAGGTATTTGGACTTGACGGAATACTTAACGACCCTTTCTACAGTGACCCGAAAGATAAACGTGTTTATAACATTACAATTGCACATTTACTGAGTCATGAAGGTGGCTGGTCGCCAAGATGGGGTGACCAGATGTTCATCCCTTTGGTTGTGGCGGAAGCGATGAATGTTAATACACCTGTTGATACCAAAACAATTGTGAGGTTCGCGCTCAATAAGTATCTCCAGTTTACACCGGGGTCAGGAAAATCATATTCAAATCTTGGTTATGCAATTCTTGGCCTTGTAATCGAAAAGGTAACAGGCATGTCATATTTTGACTACTGCCGGAAAAACATTCTTGAACCGATTGGTATTTATGATATGACCCTGGCCCGTAATCTTCCCTCTGAAAAAGCGCCCTATGAAGTAACATATTATGAACCAAGCGATGCAACTCTTAAACCCTCATTATATGGAACTGGTAAATTAGTAAATGCCAGTGCGGGGGGTAATGATATTGAAGCTCTCGGGGGTGCTGGTGGCTGGTTGGCAACAGCTCCGGACCTGATGAAGCTTCTGTTGGCAGTCGACGGGTTTGATTCAGTAAAAGATATCCTGAGCCGTGAAAGTATTAAATTCATGACAGATTCAGAAAACGGATATGCCCCGATAGGATGGAAGACAGCCATTTATGACGGAACATGGTGGCGGACAGGTACATTTCCCGGTACAGCTGGGATGATGAAACGTCAGCCTGACGGAACTGCATGGGTGATACTTCTTAATACTAGTGCCTGGAATGGTCCTGAAATATCGACCGATATAAACTATATGATGGCAAGGGCATTGTATCAGGTTAAACGATGGCCTCAAAACGACCTGCTTGAATATACACTGCCTGTTCCGCTGAAAACGGATCTTGACTATAACTGATCTTCAGCATGTGTTTCTCAGTCAATGTGAATCTTGTCAAGGAAGAGCTTGAAAACAGATATGGTGCTACCTTTTTAGATCCGGATAAATACAGCCCGAGTTACTATTATCATGCATTCGGATTACCTCAATTACCAGCCATCTGCTCAGGGTACTCAGACAAGATCAGATTGCTTCGCTGGGGTCTCATTCCATCCTGGGTTAGGAACAAGACTGACGCCGAAGAAATTCGGATTAAAACATTCAACGCAAGGTCTGAAAGTATCAGTTCCAAGCCATCTTTTTCAGTTCCATTTGCTACAAAACGATGTTTGATTCCTGTAAAGGGATTCTTTGAATGGCAGCATGTGAGTGATAAAAAGATCCCATGGTATATTACAGTTAAGAATGAGGAAATAATATCACTGGCAGGATTATGGGATGAGTGGGTAGAATCAACAACCGGTGAAGTTTTCTCAACTTTTACAATTGTCACAACAGAAGCAAACGAATTAATGGCTGCAATACACAACAGTAAAAAGAGGATGCCAGTAATTTTGGAAAGAAGTCAGGAAAAAAAATGGCTTGATATTTCTTTGGAACCGGCAGAAGTCATCCACCTTACAGGTTCATGTCCCTCTAACCGCCTTGACGCCTACACGATAAGCCCACTCATAAACAGCAGAACGGCGAATAAAAATACTCCCGATTTGATCAGAGAGTACAAATGGCCATCGGAGGGATCATTGTTTTGATTAACCTGTTTTGAATATGGTTTTTCTGTTTAACTTGCCAATAATCTAAACCCTTAATATTTTCCATATGAAGCCACGACTTATTCTTATATGGTGTTTTTTTGCAGGTATATTATTAACCGTCTCAGGTCAGCAGGAAGCACGCCTGTTGAGATTTCCTGCCATTTCCGGTAACCAGCTGGTATTCAGTTATGCCGGGGACCTTTATTCCGTTCAATCTTCAGGCGGCATGGCCAGGAAGCTTACTACAAATGATGGATATGAGGTCTTTCCGAAATTCTCTCCTGATGGGAAATATATTGCCTTTACCGGGCAGTATGAAGGAAATACAGAAGTATTTGTGATCCCAAGTACTGGTGGCACTCCTAAACGCCTGACATATACGGCAACCCTTACCCGGGATGATGTTGGAGACCGGATGGGTCCAAATAATATTGTAATGGATTGGACTCCTGATAGTAAGAATATTGTATACAGGTCGAGGAGATTTACTTTTAACGATTTTACAGGTCAGCTTTTTATGGTACCTGCCGATGGTGGAATGTCCAAAGAGATACCTCTTACAAACAGCGGATTTTGTACATTCTCTCCCGATGGGAAGAAGCTGGCTTTTAACTGGGTATTCAGGGAGTTCAGAACATGGAAATACTATGTAGGTGGAATGGCAGATGACATAAGGATATATGATTTTGAATCGGGAGCCGTTGAAAAGATTACTGACAATATTAATCAGGATATCGAACCTATGTGGATTGGAAACGAAATATTCTATCTTTCAGACAGAGACAGGACAATGAATATGTTCGTTTACAATACATCAACAAAAAAAACAGAAAAGGTCACAAATTTTGACAATTATGATATTAAGTTTCCGTCAAAAAGCAATGATGCTATAGTTTTTGAGAATGCAGGATATATCTACAAGTTTGATCCCAAAACAAGGAAGCAGGAAAAAATAACAATTACAATAGCTGATGATTTTGGCTCAGGTCGTAAAGTACTTAAGGATGCATCTAAAAATATAACTTCCGTAAGTCCCTCAGTTGATGGAGAAAGAGTGGCAATAAGTGCAAGGGGAGATATCTTTAATGTTCCTGTAAAAGAGGGCGTTACAAAAGCTGTAACAAGCACTTCCGGTGTTCATGAAAGAAATGCGGAATGGTCACCCGACGGGAAAAATATTGCCTGGGTATCAGATGCAAGCGGCGAGTTTGAGATATGGATGCAGAAATCTGACGGATCTGAACCCCCTGTTCAGATCACAAAGGACCAGAATACTTATATATTCAATATCGACTGGTCTCCCGACAGCAGAAAAATTCTATTTAACACAAAAAAGAATGATCTCAGAATAGTGGATATTCAGTCAAAAGCAATTGCTGTTATCGATAAATCAAAAAAAGGACCTTTCTATGATTCGAACTGGTCTCCTGATAGTAAATGGATCGCATTTGTTAGGCCAGAGCAGGACCTTCCTGTTATACGTCTGTACAATATTGAATCAGCTGCTGTCACAGACCTGACAGATAATTGGTACACTTCCGGCAATCCGGTATTCAGTCAGGATGGAAAGTATCTTTTCTTTGTTTCCGAAAGAGATTTTAATCCCACATACAGCAGAACTGAATTTAACCATGCATACCTGGATATGAGCAGGATCTATCTTATTGTTCTTGCAAATAATACTCCATCACCACTGGCATTAACAGATGATCAGGTCAAAATTGCTGAAAGTCCTGCACCGGCTTCTGAGCCACAGACATCAAAAACTGATGTTAAGAAACCTGCTGAGCAACCCAAAACGGACAATTCTGTTAAGACTATCAAGGTAGACATCGAAGGAATCAGAGACAGGATAATTTCGCTTCCGTTACCACCAGGAAATTACAGAAATCTTGTTTCCGGCGGTGATAAGCTTTTCTATAACGTCAGTTCAGAAAAGGGCGGGCCTTCAGGAACTAAGTTCTACGATCTTAAGGAGAAGAAGGAGACTGACATCGGACAAAACCTTTTCTTCGCCCTGGTGCCAAGCGGTAAAAAGATGCTTGTAAGGCAGGGGACCAAATTCGCTGTAATTCCTGTCCCGGCTGGGAAAGTTGAAATCAAAGAGACAATCAACGTTGATAATATGCAGGTATGGGTTAATCTTGAAGATGAATGGAAGAATATTTTTGATGAGTCCTGGAGACAAATGAGGGATTTCTTCTATGACCCCGGCATGCATGGGCTTGACTGGAATAAAATACATGATAAATATGCAGTTTTACTTCCGTATGTTAATCACAGAAATGACCTCACTTACCTTCTTGGTGAGATGATGGCAGAATTATCAGTTGGTCATGCATATATAAATAATGGCGAGAGACCACAGCCGGAAAGGATCCAAACCGGGTTGCTGGGAGCAAAACTCAGCAGGGATGCTTCAGGCTTTGCCAGGATTGATAAGATTCTTGAAGGTGCAAACTGGAACCCGGCTCTTGTTTCTCCATTAAAAGAAATCGGACTCAATGTTAATTCAGGTGATTTTATTACTTGCGTTAATGGTTTTCCTGTGAATAGAGTAAATGAAATTTATGAACTACTTACCGGGAAAGCTGGTAAAACAATCGAGCTGACAATTAATTCAAAACCTGAATTGAGCGGAGGAAGGAAGATTGTTGTTAAACCAATTGCATCAGAATCTGCTCTTTATTACTATAACTGGGTAAAGGAAAATACAAGAAAAGTGAGCGAAGCAACAAACGGTAGGGTAGGTTATATCCACATTCCTGATATGGGTGTTCCCGGTCTGAACCAGTTCATCGAACATTACTATCCACAATTGAATAAAGAGGCCCTAATAATTGATGACAGGGGTAACGGTGGAGGAAATGTCTCACCACAGATAATTGAACGTTTGATGAGAACTATCACTTATGCGACTATGTTTGCTGGATATACTGTCGGGGATGTAAACCCTGGCGCGACTTTTATTGGTCCCAAGGTAGCTCTGTGTGACAAATACTCCGCTTCAGATGGTGACCTCTTTTCATACAGGTTTAAATATAATAAGATAGGACCACTCATCGGGACCAGGACATGGGGTGGGGTTGTAGGATATTCAGGTACAATTCCATGTATTGACGGGGGCAGTATCATTACTCCTGCATATGCACCTTATGCCGCAGATGGAAGCGGATTTATCATTGAAGGACATGGTGTTGAACCTGACATTATTGTGGAGAACGACCCTCATAAAGAATATCTTGGTCAGGATGATCAGCTGAATAAAGCTATTGAGGTTGCTCTCGACCTGCTGAAAACACAGGGTAAGAAACTTCCTCCTATACCTCCGTTCCCTGATAAGAGCGGGAAGAAGTAGCTGTGTGATGGGTACTTGTGCTGGCTTCGCAATCCGAAGCTTTAGCGAAGGATTGGTGCTGGGTTCTGGGTAAGTTTCTCTATGCCTTACACTTTAAGCCTTAAGTCTATTTCTGAGATACAAAGTGGTAGGTTAGAGTACCGGCCTGCACTTTCTGAGCATAAGCATCCGGATTGAATCTTGAAATCAATGCTGCATTAACCGCAGTCTCGATCAGACAAGGATCGGTAGTTGTACTTTCTGCAGGTATCACTTTTGCATTAAGAACATCGCCTTTCTGATTAACCTCAATATTCATGACAACCTTCCCTGACCCTTCACATTTATAGATAGGGATATTAAGATAAGTATGAAATCTTCCTTTCAGGTTGTAATAGATTCGTGTTGGTCCGGAATAGTTTGCTGCCATCTTATTGGCTTCATCCTTTTTTTCCTGAGCCTTCAGGTTATTATCTTTCTGTGCTGAAATATCATTTTCATCCTGACGGCTTTCCTTAGCCTTTTTCTGCTCGTCAATATAATTGTCCTTTCCCAGTTTACCACTCTCAATAAGCTCATCTTTAACCTTATCTATGTAGTCGGCTGCATTAATCTTAACATCAGGCTGATTGGCAAGGTTGCGGGCTATATTCAGTACTTCCTGATCGCCCTGGAATATTTTTTCTACTGATGTGCCATAATGGTCTGTAACTGATTCTTTTTTAGCTGGTACTGACAGATCTTCCAGTGCAATCTGATACTCCTTTGTTACCTCGCTGGTCCTTAAAGACCCTAGTTTTACAAGCATAAAGATTATACCTGCAACAAGATGAATGATAATTGCACCCAGAATTCCTTTTATCTTGCCTCTGTCCATGCTCATACCATGCGAAATTATTAATTTATCCGGTATCAGTCCTTTTGCCTTTACACCTTTTTACTTTTTCCCCTGACGCTTCGGTCAGGTTCTTCACTTTGTTTCGACTTTTGTCTTTGTACTTTTATCTTTTATGTTAGCCAAACTCAGAATGTGGCAGTAAGACTCAGATTTAAACTTCTCCCTGTCAGATAATTTGGAACTGCGTATTGCCTTGAATCACCTGTCAGATTATTTACTGTCCTTACCCAAAGGTATGATATTGTGTTGTTAATATCCATCAGGTTAAAAACTTCTGCTCCGGCGATCAGTTCGTTAAAGTATTTTAAAATCTTAATGTTGTTTTTTGAGGTTCCGGGTCCCTTTATAACTTTGGTCACTCCCAGGTCAACGCGCCTGTAATCAGGCAATCTGTGATATTGATCAAATCTGTCGTTGTAAGGAGATATTATAGGAATACCTGTTACATATGAAATATTCAGGTGGGCTCTCCAGGTTGGATATGCCGGCAGGTAATCCTGGAAGAAAATGTTGAAATTTACTGTCTGGTCTGAGGGTGACGGGAAATATCCCATTGAGGAAGAAGGAATCTTTAGTTTTGAGTCCATCACCGAGATGCTTATCCACGATTCTGCTCCTTCAACAAATTCGCCGTTAACATGCAGATCAATACCCCGGGTATACCCTTCAGCCGTATTCTTACCCGAATAGATAATCCTTACATTATCCATTCTGTATGGGATTATATTTGTAAGGGTTTTGTTGTAAATCTCGGTGGTGAGTAAAAATGGTCTTCCCCATGCGGTAAAATAGTAGTTAACACCGGCAACAGCATGTACTGATCTCTGTGATTTTATTGAAGTATTCAATGATCCGTCCGGATATCTCATTTCCCTGTAAAATGGAGGCTGATAGAAAACCCCGCCCGATATATGGAATGAGACTTTTTTGGATGCTTCGAGAGACGCGTAAAACCTCGGACTGGCAAGAAATTCTTCAGTGTATGAATTATAAAAAGCCCTGATGCCAGCATTCAATGTTATTTTCCCAAGACCTGAATAGAAATATCCTTTTGCGTTCAGGTAGCCATCGTAAATCCAGTTACGGATAGTGTTTTCAGAACTTATAAGGTTAGTAACAAGGAGCCTGTCTTTCCCTGTCGGAACTGAATATTCTGCAGAGTCTGTTTTGGTCCACTCTTTTATCCGGTCTTCAAAATTATCACTCCTGATTTTAAAACCCCAGTTTGTTGAGACTTTGTTCCACTTTTTCTCGCCCTTGTATGTCAAAGAAACAATTGCAGCATATAAATTATTTCTCGCATGAGACAGCCAGCTTCCGATACCAATATTCATGAGGCTGTCGCTCCTGTTATCTGAACCATAGTTTTTGTCGAGGCTGTTCAGACTGTACATCCCCCTTATATCAAACGACTCCTTCTCATCAGAATATAAGGTTGAGAGGATTATCTTATGTCTTGATCCGGCATCTTCCGGATTAGACCAGGTAAGACTTGAATTCCAGGTCTTGTAACGGTCTTTCTCTCTTCCTTCAAAAAGTACATAAAGTCTGTACGCTTCGATCTCATTTCCGAAACTGCTCTCCCTGCTTTGAGGTATAAAATTATAGACATTTGAGGAATAGGTCGAAAGAAGAGTAAAGCTTGATCCTGATCTGACAGTATATTTTATTAATGACTGAATATCAGCAAACACAGGCAGGTAATCACCTTTGGAGTCAAGTGTCTTAAGCATCATACGACTTGACTTATATCTGGTGCCAACAATATATGATAATCTGTGATCCTTTGTAATCCCTTCATAATAAGCTGAGCTTGTAAGGAGTCCTGCTTTTACAGATCCTTTGTTGGAAACAGGTGTTCTATATTTAATGTCGAGAACTGAGGACATTTTGTCCCCATAATCAGCAGTGAACCCTCCCGATGAGAATTTTACAGAGGAAACCATATCCGAATTTATAAAGCTAAGCCCTTCCTGTTGCCCTGATCTGATAAGGAATGGACGAAATATTTCTATATCGTTCACATAGACCAGGTTCTCATCAAAATTTCCTCCCCTTACCGAATACTGGCTGGAAAGTTCGTTATTGGAAGAGACTCCCGGCATAGTTTTGAGTATTGCTTCAAAGCTTCCGGAGGGAGATGGCATGAGGTGAATCTCACTTACTGGCAGCCTTCTTAACGGACTATCATTGTCATACCTGTCTGAGCTGACTCTGATTTCTCCCAGCGACCTGACATAATAATATAAAGTGACCTTAAGAATTGTCTCTTTACCTTCAGGTTTGAAGGCTATTTCACGGGTTACTAATCCTATTTTGGAGAAAATGATAATATTCTCTTTTAGGTTATCTGTCAGATTAATAATGAACTGGCCATTCTTATCTGTCTGGATTCCGGAATTAGTGTTTTGAAGGAAAACACTTACGTCAGCCAGAGGGTTACCAATGGAATCTGTAACAGAACCTCTCACAACATATTGCTGCGCTAAAGCAGATGCTGGCAGCATAGAAAGAAATAGCCAAACAAGACCTGATATCTTTGATTTTAGTATCATGAAGAATTTTCAGGTATTATTTCTTTTTCTTTTTCTTGATTTTGGCGGGTTTGCTCGAAGTGGTTGTGGATTTCTGATTCTTAAGCATTCCAGTCTTAAGTCCATTAATGAATTTAGACCAGGCGAATGGATTCAGGAGATTATTAACCGGAGATTGTCCCCTGCTGTAAAGTGTATTTCCATAACTCTGCATGGCCATAGCGAATCCTGCTTCAGGAGATACTGCATAATTTGTGGAATTCAGCAGTGATCTTTGAATTGATGCGAGGTTATCATACATATTTTGTATTTCCGGCTTTACAGGTCTTGCTGCCAGCACTTCACGTTTGAATTCATCATAGTTCCTCCATGGAAGTATCATAACATCCCTGATCGCAATGGTATCATTAAACATCAGGATATCCTTATTATATAATTTAGTAGGAACATCCATCGGAACAATATACCACGAGCTTTTGTATCCCATTGCCCTGAAAAGAATTGTATCACCAGGGAGTGATAGCAGGCTATATATACCTGAAGCCTCACTCACAGATCCTTTTTTAAATTTAAATGATATAACACTAACAGCAGGAACAGGCGCTTTATCCTCGCCACTGATTATACCCGTTACCTGGATAACCTGTTGTCTGTCAATTACCTGCCCTTTTGCTGCAATAATTGGAAGAAGTGCTGAAAAAACAATATAAAGATATTTTGTCAAAACCGGCTGATATAATGTATAACGCAAAGTATATGAAAAGAGTCTGTAAAGAAAGTAATATTGCCTGGAACAGTAAAGGTTTTTAACTAAAATTTAATACAAATGGTTTTACAACTGTCTCCTGGTTTGATTAATAATTCATTTAGGATTATCATTTTAATAATGAGGAAATATTCCAATATTTGTACCATCAATCTTTATTATGAGGACTGTTACAATCCCCAGGTTTCATACCGAGGCTATAAATGTCAGCTTTCTTTCCCTTTTCGGGGGATTATGAAATGCTCCGGCTTCCACGCTTTGCTTTTTTAACTTATTTCTAATAAAGAAAAATCAGATATGCAGAAATTATTATTACTTGGTGATGAGGCAATTGCCCAGGCAGCACTTGATGCCGGGTTGAGCGGAATGTATGCTTACCCTGGTACTCCCTCCACCGAGATCATGGAATATATACAGGCATCTTTGCAGGCAGCAAAAAAAAATGTACACAGGGAATGGTCTTCAAATGAGAAGACAGCAATGGAAGCAGCACTTGGTATGTCCTATGCCGGAAAAAGGGCAATGGTGGCTATGAAACACGTGGGATTAAATGTAGCTGCTGATGGATTTATTAATTCAGCAATTACTGGTGTCAATGGCGGACTTATTGTTGTTGCAGCAGATGATCCGTCAATGCATTCTTCACAGAATGAGCAGGATTCGAGATTTTATGGAAAATTCGCTTTTGTCCCGGTCTATGAACCATCCAATCAGCAGGAGGCATATGATATGGTCTTTGAAGCTTTTGATCTTTCAGAAAAGTTCAAAGTACCTGTGTTGTTCAGGATTACTACGAGGCTTGCACATTCCAGATCTGCAGTTACAAGAAGTGAAATATTGCAGGAAAAACCCCTTATTCTGCCTTCTGACCTGAGACAGTTCGTTCTACTCCCCGCAATTGCGAGAAAAAGATATAAAGCTCTCCTGTCAACTTATGAATCACTTCAATATGACAACAGGATTTCAAAATTCAATTCCTTTACTGACGGAGTTAACCGGCAAAAAGGTGTAATAACCTGCGGTATAGCCTACAATTATCTGATGGAGAATTTCAATGAAAGAAAACCTGATTTTCCGGTCCTGAAGATTGTGGCATATCCATTCTCAAAAGATACCATAAAGGACATTACTGACAGATGCGAAGAAATCCTTGTCCTGGAAGAGGGTTATCCTATTGTTGAAGAGGCACTCAGAGGTATTCTCGATGCGGGGATAAAAATATCCGGGAGGCTTGATGAAACTGTACCAAGGGATGGGGAACTTAATCCTGCAATAGTTGGAAAAGCACTGGGTCTGGCAACCGTAATAGGTAAACCTGTGCCAGCTGTGGTAAAAATGAGACCTCCTTCATTCTGTGCAGGTTGTGGTCACGCTGATATGTTCAACGCAATTAATGAAGCTCTCAAGGATTATACCCCAGGCCGGGTATTTTCCGATATTGGCTGTTATACTCTGGCAGCTCTTCCACCTTACAATTCAATTAATTCCTGTGTGGATATGGGTGCTTCAGTTACGATGGCAATTGGAGCTTCAGATGCAGGGTTATTTCCATCAATTGCTGTAATTGGAGATTCGACTTTTACGCATTCCGGTATGACCGGATTACTTGATGCTGTAGTCAAGAATTCACCCATAACTCTTATTATAGGTGATAATTCCACTACAGGAATGACAGGCGGGCAGCAATCTCAGGCAACTGGCCGTCTGGAAAATATCTGCCTTGGGATCGGTGTAAGCAGGGAGCATCTCAGGATCATGACACCACTGAGAAAAAACCATGAAGAAAATGTAAGGATAATGAAGGAGGAATTTGAGTACAGAGGACCCTCAGTGATAATAGCAGCAAGAGAATGTATTCAGACTGCCACAAGAAAGAAAAGATCAAAATAATCGAACGAATAGTAATATTCTGAATATTTATGAAAAACGATATAATTTTAGCCGGAGTCGGAGGACAAGGAATCCTTTCAATTGCAGCAATCATTGGTCTGGCAGCAGTTGAGTGTGATCTTGCGCTTAAACAATCGGAAGTTCACGGAATGAGCCAACGGGGGGGTGATGTTCAATCACATCTCAGACTTTCTGACAAGGAGATCTCTTCGGATCTGATTTCATACGGGAAGGCAGATTTGATCATCTCAGTCGAGCCAATGGAATCTCTAAGATATCTTCCATGGCTCTCAGATAACGGCTGGCTTATTACGAATTCCACTCCATTCTTGAATATTCCTGATTATCCTCAGATTGAGGAAGTCATTAGTGAGATCAGGAAAGTACGGAACAACGTTATTATTGATGCAGATTCATTGGCCAAAGAAGCCGGGTCTGTAAAAGCCGGGAATATGGTTATACTCGGTGCAGCATCTCCATTTATTGACATTCCTTATTCCAATCTCGAAAATGCGATAAGAAAACATTTTGGCAGGAAAGGGGAGGATATTGTGGAACTGAATCTTAAAGCTTTGAAGGCCGGACGGAATTTCACGGGAAAATAGGCTTTTCTCCGTATAAGTTCAATCTCAGAATTTAAAGTGGGCGTTTATAAAGATCATATCAGTAACCGACCTGTTCTTATCGAACGGGAAAGT
>JAHEYW010000042.1:11373-17258 GCA_023251395.1 Bacteroidales bacterium | reverse complement strand
AAAAAAGAGATGGCAAAAACAACAAACAGGATGAAAAATATGATGTTTGGAATCCAATGCGTACTTAATGCATTTGCAAACCCTGCCCCTGCACTTGTGAGGGATACGATAATTCCCAGTGAAGTATAAATAAGGATTATTGAAAGGCCGAATATCAGGGCTTTTGATACTGAGCTACCTTTTTTCTCTGATCCCTGGGAAAAGAAAGCGACTGTCATCGGTATCATTGGAAATACGCATGGTGTTAGTACTCCGGCAAAACCAGCCAGCAGAGAAAGCAGGAAAAATTTGAGCATTCCCGTACTATTTGTTTTAGCTGGTAAAGTGGCCGCAGAAACCTCTGAAGATCCATCCGAGATACTGAATGAAAACTCAACGTCTTTTGGTGGCAGGCAGGTGGCATTATTGCATGCCATAAAATTTACTACCCCCGATACAGTGAATTTTGATGAGGTTGCCTTTATCTTCTGGCGAAATTCTGCCTTGTTACTGAAGGTTTTAATCCTGAATCCGAAGGCCTCGTCCATTATTTCTTCAGGCTTCGTTACCTCAAATGGTTTTCCGTCGAGAACAAATCCTGGCAATGTATCAAACTTGAAAGTAGTTGGAATCGGACCTCCTTCCGGAAGATCCATTGAATAAATATGTGATTTCAGCTCAATATTTGCAGTAAAGACCAGCTCATAAACCTTGTCACCTTTTTTCTCATACTTGAAATTCCAGGTTACCGGATCATATATCTGGGCTTTACTGATTATTGAGATCAGGAATAAAGCTGAAGCTATTCCAATGTTTCCGAATAATGTCTTCTTTAATTTCATAATAAGTGGTTACTTCAGGATATCTCAAAAAACTATCAGGTAAGGTCTATTTCATTATCGTCCCTGTCAAAGAAATGAAATTCCAGCATATGATACGAAGTAACAGACTGAACTTTAAGTCTGATTGAGTACTTTCTGTTCCACTTTCTGTAAACGGGTATAAGACCTTGCTTAAGAAAGGCGGCGACAAACGGATGGACATTTAAGACTAGTCGTCTTGTTCTTACCTTATCTATAATAAAGGTAAGAGCTTTCTCAATAGTATCTGTAAACAGAATTGTTGGCCTCACTTCTCCTGTTCCCTGACATGAGGGGCATTTCTCGTCAGTCATTATATTCATTTCCGGCCTTACCCGTTGACGGGTTATCTGCATCAGTCCGAATTTGGTAAGAGGTAGTATATTATGTTTGGTACGGTCTCCAGACATTATTTCCTTCATCTTATCAAAGAGAAGCTGTTTGTTTTCTCCGGATTGCATATCAATAAAGTCGACTACAATAATCCCTCCCATATCTCTGAGTCTCAACTGTCTGGCGATTTCAGTTGCAGCTTCCATATTTACCTCAAGTGCATTTGCCTCCTGATCATTTCCCGATCGTGAGCGATTCCCGCTATTAACATCAATTACATGGAGTGCTTCGGTATGTTCAATTATCAGGTATGCGCCATGTTTAAATGAGACTGTTCTGCCGAAAAGGGCTTTTATCTGTTTTGTTATACCGAAATGATCAAAAATTGGTAATGGACCCTTGTAAAGCTTGATGATCTTTTCCTTGTCAGGGGCTATCTCCTGGATGTATTTGTGTATTTCATCGGCCATCAATGGGTCATTTACATGAATATTGTTAAACGAAACATTGAGAAGATCCCTGAGGATCGTATTTGTTCTGTTCATCTCACCGATGAAAAGTTTCGGTGATTTTGTTTCCTTAACAATCTGATTAAATGCTGTTTCCCATTTACTGACGAGCTCTTTCAGTTCGGCATCCAGAACAGAAACCTTTTTCCCTTCGGCTACAGTCCGAATAATAACGCCATAGTTTCTTGGTTTAATGCTCTGAACAATACTTTTGAGCCTCGCTTTTTCCTCCTGACTCTCAATTTTTGAGGAGACAGATACCTTATCTGAAAATGGCATCAGGACAAGGTTTCTTCCGGCTAGAGATATTTCAGAAGCTAACCTGGGCCCCTTGGTTGAGATAGGTTCTTTGGTAATCTGGACAATGACAGTCTGACCCGATGAAAGAACATCGGTTATTTTTCCCTCTTTATCAATATCTGACTCTGGTTTGAATCGGCTTAATGGAGGAATCTTTCCCTTTTTCTGAACTGCAAGCTGATAATATCTGTGCAAAGTATGAAATTGAGCACCAAGATCGAGGTAATGCAGAAAAGCATCCCTCTCGTATCCGACATTAATAAAAGCTGCATTTAATCCTGGCATTATTTTCTTGACCTTGCCAAGATAAATATCCCCAACTGAGAACTGAATTTTCCGCTTTTCCTTGTCCAGCTCAATTAACTGCTTATCTTCAAGTAATGCCAAAGTGATTTCTGAATCACCGGCATCAATGATCAAATCCTTGCTAACCACTTTAATAAATTAGACTGGGTTAATATGTGCTGAGCATCACCTGGTATAAAATATAATAAACCTAAAGATCATCAGATCCTTAGGTTTAAAATATAATCTAAACGACCACTACTGATCTGCTACTTCTTCTTATGTCTGTTCTTCCGCAAACGCTTTTTGCGTTTGTGAGTGGCCATCTTATGTCTTTTTCTCTTTTTTCCGCTTGGCATGGATACTTATTTCTTGTGTGATTTAACTTTGGTAATGAATGATTTAGCCGGTTTGAAGGCTGGAATATTATGAGCCGGAATAATAATAGTAGTATTCTTGGAAATATTTCTTGCTGTCTTTTTGGCTCTTTTCTTAACGATAAAGCTTCCAAAACCTCTGAGATAAACATTGTTACCTTTTACCATTGAATCTTTTACAGTTTCCATGAAGGCTTCAACAGTTTTCTGAACAGTAACCTTTTCAATACCAGTGTTCTTGGCAATTTCATTAACGATGTCTGCTTTAGTCATTTTCGTGAAGTTTAAAATTCTACAAATTATTTTGAGTATACTTTTTTTTCAACTGTGCAAATATAAAAATATTATTTGTTTAAAATGGAACACTTGTATTATTTTTTATTTTTTTCACAAAGTTTAACCCCTTAATAACAATGAAATAGCATAGTAAGATTAATTGGATTTGCTTTTTACCAAAGGGTATTGCCAACTGCCTTTTTGCCAACTGCAATCTTTATATTATTTTCCTGATTTTAATCTGGAGTATCCGCGGTTGAAAAAGCTCATTTTTTTATACCTTTATCCTTTCAATTTGTATACAATTTAAATATTTGCAATATGTCAATAAACAAAGTCATACTGGTAGGAAATGTCGGAAAAGATCCGGTTGTTAGATATTTTGACAAGGGAGTAGCAAAGGCAACTTTTCCACTGGCTACAAGTGAATCCTACAATAACCAGCAGGGCGAAACAATAACCTCAACCGAATGGCATAACATTGTTCTCTGGAGAGCGCTCGCTGAAGTTGCTGAAAAAACTGTTAAAAAGGGAAGCCAGTTATATATTGTAGGCAAAATCAAGACCAGATCATATGTGGATAAAGACGGAAATAATAAATACATTACAGAAATACTGGCCGATACAATGGTTGTTCTTGAAAAGAAAACCGGAACAGGAGGAACGAATCAGGCCCATGACAATGAGTATGGTGAACCTTCAGGCCAGAAAACCTCCGGAAATTCTTCCAGACAAACTAATACAACATACGAATCGGCCCCTGGTGGTAATAATGGAAATACCGGTACAGGATTCCAGCCAGACAAAGGTGATAACAATTTTGATGAAGGAATTCCAGGCGGAAAGGTTGAAGATGATCTGCCTTTCTGATATTCTTAGTCCCTTCTGCAATTGTTCAGGTTTATTTCAACAACCGTAAATTATGTTTCTATCAGGCATAAATGTATATCCTCCCGATTTTGAAACGATCACAGGAGTTGTTATACTGATTATCCTGCTGATCGCTTCCGCCCTGATGTCGGGGTCGGAAGTCGCATATTTTTCTTTAAGTCCGGCCGATATAAAGAAACTGAAAGCATCCAGAGACAAGAATGCTCAGACAGTATTGAAACTTTACAACATGCCTGAAAGGCTTCTGAGTACCATTCTTGTGGCAAATAATACTGTAAACATTGCAGTAGTAATAATTTCTGCATTCATAAGTACAAGACTATTCGATTTCAGTAATTCACCGGTCCTTGGATTTATAATACAAGTGCTGGTGATAACATTTCTGCTTCTCTTCTTCGGTGAAATAATGCCAAAAATATATGCATCAAAGTATGTTCTTAAAACAGCTTTGTTCATGTCAGGTCCATTACTGTTACTCCAGAAACTATTCAAACCGGTTACTTCATTGTTAATCTTGTCCTCTTCATTTTTCAGAAGAAGAACCATTCATAGTCACAAAAATCTGAGCATGAATGACCTTTCAGACGCACTCGAGCTCACTACCGAAGACTTTCATGAAGATGAAAAGATACTCAAGGGTATTGTCAAGTTCGGTAATATCAACGTCAGTGCAATAATGTGCCCAAGGGTCGATGTATTGGCTATTGATATAAAATCAGGCTTCTGTCAGGTCATTAACAAGATCATAGATTCCGGATTTTCGAGAATCCCTGTTTATTCCGGCTCTTTTGATGATGTAAAGGGGATTCTTTATGCAAAAGATGTCCTCCCCTATTCCAGCAATCCTGATTCCTTCAAATGGCAGGCACTTATCCGCCCACCATATTTTGTGCCTGAAACAAAAAAAATTAATGACCTTCTTAAGGAATTCCAGATTAAGAAGATGCATATGGCCATTGTAATTGATGAATATGGTGGTACCAGTGGAATTGTTACTCTTGAAGATATTCTGGAGGAGATAGTCGGAGAAATTGGGGATGAAGGTGATGATGAACAAACCCTGTTTAGAAAGATTGATGAAAAAACATATATTTTTGAAGGTAAAGTTCTCCTGAATGATTTCTGCAGGATTTTTAATATTGAGGGTGATCGCTTCGAAGAGATAAGAGGTGAATCAGAAACTCTGGCAGGATTGATTCTTGAAGTAACAGGGGAAATACCCCAGAATGGAAGAAAAATAACTATAAATGAATTTACATTCATCATTGAATCTGCTGACAAAAGAAGGATAAGGGAAATTCGCGTCATAAAAGACACACACTATGTCAAAGACCCTGAAGTATAATTTTTATTTGTTATTACTGGCAACAATCTTTGTCTCTGGATGCAGAGAAAGATCTGTCCCAAGACCAAGGGGGTACTTCAGGATCGATCTTCCGAAAAGGGAGTATAAAAAATATGACACTATCTGTCCATTTATTTTTGAATATCCTGTTTATAGTCATGTATCATACGAAATTGGTAAAAACGTTGAACCTTGCTGGTTCAACCTGGTTTATCCGCAATTCAGAGCGGTAATTCATTTCAGCTATAAACCGGTAAATAAAAACCTGGGGATTCTTCTGAAGGAAAGCAATGATTACGCGTACAGCCATTCGATAAAGGCAGATGCGATAAGTGAACAGATTTGGTCAAATAAGGAAAACAAGGTCTATGGAGTCTTATACGATATAAAAGGGAATACCGCATCTTCTGTACAATTTTTTCTCACTGACAGTACTAAGAATTTTATCAGAGGAGCATTATATTTCTCTGCAGAACCAAATGCCGATTCGCTTGATCCGGTAATTAAATTTTTCAGGGAAGATATAACCCACCTGATTGAAACATTCAGGTGGAAAAATAATTTACCTCGCTAATGGGTTGTATAACAAAACATTACCTTAACGAATTTTCTATTCTTGGTGTATGGAAAATTGAAGAGGATCTTAAGACACTTCTTGAATATGTTACTCTCGATAATGAAGAGAAGAAGAAGTACAGGGGATTCAGAAGCAACTCCAGAAAACTCGAAT
>JAHEYW010000042.1:0-11363 GCA_023251395.1 Bacteroidales bacterium | reverse complement strand
TCGAATTTCTGAGCGTAAGGGCTCTCCTTTCAGAGCTTCTGGGGAAAGATGCAAGCATTGTATACAACAAGAATAATAAACCGTTCCTGAAGGATGGCTCTCATTTCATAAGTATCTCCCATTCTCACAAATTGACTGCTATTTTGCTCAGCACCAATGAGAAAGTAGGCATAGACCTTGAATATATGAATGTAAATATTTCAACTTTTGCATTTAAGTTCCTGAACAGGAAAGAAAAGATTACCAAGGATCCGGAAAGCAGAAAATATCATCTCTACCTGCACTGGTGTGCTAAAGAAGCACTATATAAAATATGTGACAAAGAGGGTATAAGTGTACGTAATAATTTAACTATTGAACCTTTTTCTCTTCAGGAATCGGGCGAGATTACCGGTAAGGTTTACACAGAAAGAATTAAAGAGTCATTCGATCTATTCTATACACGCTACGATAACTACGCTATTGTCTGGACAAAAAAGAATTACGATGAAAACAGATAAATTTCTTACAGAAAAAAGTGTCGGACTTCTTCTCGATCCTGACAAGGCTGATGACTCAACCATCAGGAGAACAATAAAAATCGCAGTTGAAAACAATACTGATTATATACTTGCCGGTGGAAGCTTGACTTTCAAGGGCATCGAACAGTTGATCCGGACAATAAAAAACAATTGTAAAATCCCGGTAATACTTTTTCCGGGGAACCTCCTTCAGCTTACCTACAATGCTGACCTGATCCTGTTATTATCACTTATATCAGGCAGAAACCCTGAGCTTCTGATAGGTAATCATGTACTTGCTGCTCCATACCTAAAGGATATCAGATCTAAACTGATCTCAACAGGATATATTCTTATCAACTGTGGATCAAGGACTTCAGTTGAATATATGAGCCAGACAGAGGCTATACCTGCTGACAAACCAGATATTGTGATAGCTACTGCGCTTGCAGGGGAAATGCTGGGTATGAAACTTATTTATCTCGAGGCAGGAAGCGGTGCTTCGAGACCCGTTCCTTCAGAAATTGTAAAGGCTGTAAAAGAAAATATATCTATTCCAATCGTAGCAGGAGGTGGAATGAGATCAGGAAAGGATATTGAGAACTCATTTGAAGCTGGTGCTAATATGATAATCCTTGGAAATGGTGTGGAAAAAGATCCCGCATTACTTGCAGAAGCCTGCAGGATCAGAGATAAATTCAGAAAAAAATAAAAGGTTTTCTTACCTGATCAACTCTATAAGAGGCTCACCACTGCAAGCATTTGGAAATGGCACCTTACAGAGAGCCGATAGTGTTGCAGCAATATCAGTCATATTCACCTTCCTTGTTACTGTCGCCCTGTTCACAGTCCATCCATACCAGATAAGAGGAACATGTGAATCATACTCATATGGAGAGTTGTGATTTGTTACATAATCATTTTTTTCAACCCATCCCGGGTTTAGTGTAATGATTATATCTCCTGACCTCTGCGGAGAAAAGCTGTTGACAATCCGCTTCAGATGACCATTGCTGAAATCATTTGCCTCGAATGCAGTATACGGGTACGCAGACGATACTCCGGAAAACTGAACCATGAATCTTGAAATTTTCTTCTGGATATCCTCCAGTGGTATCTTTGCATCCTCAATTAGGATCCTGTTAAGAAATATCTGTTTTTCAAAATACCCTTTCACCCAATCGCCCTGACCATACACTGCATTAAGATAGCTCTTAAGCAATTGTATGGCTTCAGTCTGCCTGAAATAACCAGTAGGAACCCTGTTTTTCTCAAGGACTGAAGGGATCTCGGAAACACCATGTGCAGCTGTGAAATAAATCAGGACATTCTTCTTGCCAATGCTGTCATTGACATATGTTAAAAGCTCTTCAATATCCTTATCCAACCGAAGAATCGCATCTCCAGTCTCAAAGGACGAAGGACCAAAACGATGGCCAATATAATCTGTTGCTGAAAAATCAATCGCAAGAAAATCTGTAATATCATCTTTCCCGAGTCTCTCCTCTCTGATCAGCCTGATGGCAAAATCCTTTGTAAATGAATTCCCAAAAGGCGTCTCACGCAGTAAAGAATAATCACGTTTTATATTCAACATGTTGCCCTTGGTGCTCATCTTCTTCAGATCGTAAGGAAAGAATACAGCACCATTAAATCCTGTTTCAAAATTATTGGAATCGGGAAGGCAATCAGTATAGTCCTCTTTATTCTTTAGCAGAGTCCATGGATTATTAAGGTATGCATCTGTCTTCCTGAGTGCATTGAAATCATTCACCCATGCCTGCAAACTATCAATGTACCAAGTACTTGACATCCATGAACCAGTTATATTGTCATACCAAAAAGCGGTATTTGCCGAGTGACCTACAGATAAAATTGAGGAACTTTCACGAAGCCCAATTGAGAAAACACGGGCTTTGCCATTTGTTGCCATTTTCAGTTCATCAGAAAATGTTGAGGAAAGAAGGTTTTCAGGGGAATGAAGGCCTGCTTCAAAGCTTCCTCCTACCGGATTTACATTCTTGTCCTGGGTACAGTAAATCATCTCATTTTTCAGTGGCAGATACCAGTTATCTGATGTAATTCCGTGTACTGCAGGTTCAGTTCCAGTTGCAATAGTCGCATGCCCGGGAGCAGACTGCGTAAGCATATAGGCAAAAGAAGCATTCTTGAAATAGGTCCCCTCATTAAGCAATCTGCGGATACCATTTTCACTAAACCTATCCCTGAATTTTTCAAGCTGATCATATCTGAGCTGTTCTACTACTATTCCGATAACCAGCTTTGGTTTATCAGGAGGAATATAAGCCCCCTGCCCGAAAATATTAATAGCCAGAACCAGTAGAATAAGGGGAGAAAGGAAATATCTTTTATGCATGAAATGATATTATTAATATAGGATAGCTTTAATTCACTGCCATCGTGACAAACTATAACAAAGTTGCAAAAATAAAGGATTTATGAAGAGATGCAACAATAATGGAATAATAGAAACAAACTGTTTTCTTTTTAAAGTTTAATGAACCTGCTTCTGAAAGACAGGCCTGAAGAAATATTTCTGAAAATTACTGTATAAACTCCAGAAGCCATATTTCTTACATCCAGGGAAACCGGAATCCCTGAAAAAAAGTCCTGATCATAGCTTTTAACTACCGACCCGGTCTGACTGATAATCATGATATTGATTTTCCCGTTCAGTTTTTCTGGCAGTTTTGCATAAACGCGATATGATGCTGGATTCGGGAACAGAACAGGAGATTCTGGTTCTGTGATATCAATGTTACTGATGATTGATTTTATATTAACATTAAGATCATTTCTCTGTCCTGCAAGGACCTGTACATTAGTCACAGTAGTATCCTTATAACCTGTTGCTGAGAAAGTCAGATCCCAGGAACCTGGAGCAAGGAGTCGGATGAATCTCCCTGAAAGAGTATCGGAGTAAGCTTCCGACCTGTCGGTGTCATGACCTGTGATAAACACTTTAGCTGGAACAGGATTACCGGTATGGGTATCCTTTGTGAAACCATGAATGCCATATAATGCATTCTCAGCGTAGCCTAGCAGTGAGCGCCAGTTATATTGCCATAGTGGATCAAGGTCTGCAGCAGGCGTTTCTTTTGTATAATCCAGCTCAATCGTAACTTCCCTTCCATGAAGTTCATATGTCATATAATCCTGCCGGCCGCCATAAATTATATACCAGACGGCACCCCTGGTGACACCATTATCAAGATCAGACAGATAACCAGGCACGCAGTATTTATGAACGGTGTCTGCATAAGCTCTTGATATAGAATTGAACCAGGTATTATCGGCGTGTAGCCTGGAGAGCCACATGTCCCATGGATAGTTTACAACCTCATCGCCTCCATGAAAATTGACAGACATTGTAAATTTATTTTTCTTCATGAACTTCATCATATCGAGAACCTCCTTCTCCGGTATGATCGTTAAATCATTAGGATCCGGGAAATCCCTGTTAAGATCAACGCCATTTGCATTATATCTTATTGGCGATGATATTGAATTACCATTATTATATGTACCATCAGGATTAGCCAGCGGGTTAATCCAGATTTCAAGATTGTCGACTATATTCCTGACCCTGCTGTCGGTATTATAGTTTGATAAAAGGTAATCGATAAGATGGAGCATAAGAACATAGCCGCCAGTTTCATCACCATGGATTGTGGATGAATAAAACACCTTTGGTTCATCCTCACTTGCAGTTACGTTATCAGAAATTTTTACTGCAAGCACATACTTTCCGTTAACGCTCGTTCCAATTGTATCCAGCCTGCAAAGATTCGGATAAGTTGTTGCGAAAGTCTGCATTATAGTCAGGTATTGGGTATAGGTGGGATAACTCTGCCAATCCATTGCTCCCTTTGCAGATTCCGCCATCATTAATCCCTTACTTACAGCCCTGTCAACAATAGTATAATTATAGTTTCGTGATATAAACCAGTCAACGGTCAATCGTGAAACTGAAATAAGTACTTTTTTATTGGTGACATTCAGAATTGAGACATGCCTTGTTATGATGTCAATTTCAACAGATCCAGGATATGGAATTGTCACATCCGCCTGGCCATAAATATTAACAAAGTCCTTTAACCGGATATCAGTCTGGATTTCCTGAGCCGGGATCCGGCATGAAAGAGTGATGAGAAAACACAGTATCAGTAACCTTTTTATCATTAACAATCAGACATTAAACCTTATATGAAGGATATCGCCGTCATCAACTATATAGTTTTTCCCTTCGATATAGAATTTTCCTGCTTCCTTGCAAGCATGCTCCGATCCTAGTTTTATGAAATCATTGTATCGCATTACTTCGGCCCTGATAAAACCTCTCTCAAGGTCGCTATGTATCACGCCTGCAGCCTGAGGAGCTGTCATTCCTTTTTTGATAGTCCATGCCTTAATTTCTTTTGGGCCGACAGTAAAAAAAGTCTGAAGGTTCAACATTTTGTATGCTGCTCTTACCAGTTTGTCAACTCCTGGCTCATCCAGTCCTGCATCAGTTAGAAACGCCAAACGGTCTTCTTTGTTTTCAAGTTCAGCAATTTCTGCCTCAATTTCACCTGCTATAACCAGTACTTCTGTATCTTTTCCCTTTAATTTTTCCTTAATCCTCTCGACATAATTGTTCCCTTTTACGGCCGATTTTTCATCAACATTGCATACATATATCACAGGTTTCATGGTAAGAAGGAAAAGATCATCAACATGCCTTTTTTCGTCATCCTTCATCGGCAGGGTCGAAATATTATTGAAATTTTCAAGATGATCTTTTACCCGGGAAAGAAACTCCAGACCCTGTTTTGCGTCCTTATCACCTGCTTTTGCAGCTCTTTCCAGTCTCAATATCTTCTTCTCGACCGATTCAAGGTCCTTTATCTGAAGTTCAAAATCAACTGTTTCAAGATCCCTTACAGGATCAACTGATCCATCTATATGGGGTAGCAACTCATTATCAAAACACCTCAGAACATGAATAAGTGCATCAGTGTTCCTGATATCGCCGAGGAATTTATTACCTACACCTTCACCTTTATTGGATCCTCTGGCAAGGCCGGGAATATCTACAATCTCAACTGTGGTATGAACGATCTTTTCAGTAACCTGGTGTCTTTCAAGCTCATATAACCTTGAATCAGGAACCTGAACCACGCCTATATTTGATTTAGTAGCACTAAAGGCGAAAGCATTTGTTTCTCCCTTCGTGTTTGATATACAATTATAAATTGTTGTCTTTCCGACATTTGTGATTCCTATAATACCGCATTGCAGAGCCATTCTTCTTCTATTTCGTTTAACTGTGCAAATTTATCAAAATTGAGACAGCGAAGAAAGGAATCTTTTTTTCTTTTGGTTGACTAATTTTAACTTTAAACCTTTCAAGGTTTTTTGTATCAAATGATTTAAGCAAACCGTTAGTGGCAGGCAGAAATCCGGATAATGATATTACAGAACTCCTCAAAGCCGATATAAACAAGGGGTTCAGCCTGGTTGTTGAAAGATACAGCTCAAAGCTTTACTGGCATATCCGACGGATTGTTATTCTTCATGAAGATGCTGACGATGCACTTCAGAATACTTTTATTAATGCCTGGAGAAATATCGGCAATTTCAGAAGTGAAAGTTCAATTTATACATGGCTCTATGCAATAGCGGTAAATGAATCACTCGCTATAATAAACAAAAGGAAAAAAAATTCAGCTACATCCCTGGATGACCTTGAAGGCTATTTTGCAAATTCTCTGGAGGGTAATACCTGGTTTGATGGTGATGAAGCACAAAGGAGGCTTCAGAACGCAATACTTCAACTGCCTGAAAAACAGCGCATCGTGTTCAATATGAAATATTTTGATGATATGACCTATGAGGAAATGAGTAAAATTCTTGACACCTCAGTCGGAGCTTTAAAAGCATCGTACCATCATGCTGTAAAAAAGATTGAAAATATACTTGTTAATGGTTAAACCTTAACTGCATAAACTTATCTAAATGACAATGGAAGAGTTGAAGAACATATCGGGTAAAAATCCTTTTAAAGTACCGGATAATTACTTTGAAGAAGTAAACAGGAAGATAATTTCAGCAACATCAGGAAAGGGCTCTGAAAAAGAAAATATAAGTATTTACAGAAATCTGAGACCATACCTTGCAGTTGCGGCTGCAGTGGCTTTGCTTGCCGTTCTGAGCTATTCGGGATTTTATTACTTTTCCGGAAAGACAGTTCCCCAGGTACCAGCTATCACAATAAAGGAGTTTTCCGATAATTACTTGAACGAGATTGACCTCCTGACTCTTGAAGAAAAAGCTGGTTCACTTGAGAATGTTGCTGCTCAGATGAGTTTAAACAGCAATGAAATATTTGATTATTTCGAATTTGAAAATATTGACATTAATGACATTTATTAACAATTCTAGATTTATCGACATGAAAAAGTTGAGCATAATAGCATTATTAACAGCTTTTTCCTTAATTCAGGCAAAAGCTCAGGAGTCAAATCCTGAATTAAATCCAAATATGGAAAAGCTTAATGCTTACAAAATTGCATTCTTCACCAGAAGAATGAACCTGACAACACAGGAGGCTGAAAAGTTCTGGCCGGTATATAATGAATTCCAGAATAAAAGAGGTGCTATTCAACTTGAACGACAGAAGTTAAACAGGAACATAAACCAGAATGAACTTAATTTATCGGATAAAGAGTTGATCGAAGCGGGTGACAGGTTCATAGCTTTACAGGTTCAGGAGGCTGCACTGGCACAAGAGTATCATAAGAAATTCAAGGAACTTCTTACACCACAAAAGATTGTCAGGTTGTACCAGGCAGAAAATCAGTATAAGCTATTATTACTTAATGAAATTAAAGACAGACCCGCATTGAAAAATCAGCTTAAACGCGGTAATGGCAGAAATCCTCTATGATTTAATTATTTACTTATCCCTTGAGAAAAGTATATAATTCATCAACTGAAATCTTCTTCTGGTCGCCGGAAATCATGTTTTTAACTGAGACCTCATTATTTTTTAATTCGTCTTCACCAGCCATCAGAACATAATTTACCTTTTTTGCATCAGCATACGACATCTGTTTTTTGATCTTTGCTGGTTCAGGGAATATTTCTGCATTAATTCCCATATTCTGGATTATAGTAAGCAGGTTCAGATTATAGCTCAGCTCCTTCTCTCCGAAATTGACAATCATCAGTGATACTCCCTGATTTTTAATAACATCGAACCGGTTAAGGCTCTGGAGAACATCATATATTCTGTCTGCCCCAAAAGAAACACCGACACCAGAAACTCCTGGCATGCCAAAAATACCGGTAAGGTCATCATACCTGCCCCCGCCGCAGATACTGCCTATAGAAACCTCTGTGGATTTTACTTCTATGATGGCTCCTGTATAATAATTGAGCCCCCTGGCAAGTGTAAGATCAAGTTCGACTTCTGAAATCAGACTATTGTTCTCCATATAACCAAATAGAGTTTTAAGTTCATTTATTCCTTTCAGACCGTTTTCTGATGATTTGAGAATTTCTTCCAGAGCACCGAGCTTTTGAGTGGTATTTCCACTTATGTTAAGCACAGGCTTAAGTTTTGTAATTGCCGCATCCGAAATCCCTTTGGTTTTCATTTCTTCAATTACTGCGGCTTCTCCTATTTTCTCGATTTTATCAATTGCTACAGTAATATCTGTTAATTTATCAGTGATGCCAGCAACTTCTGCAATACCGGCAAGGACCTTTCTGTTGTTAATTTTGATTAAAACTGAAAGCTTGAGCCTGGAGAAAACCGAATCAATTATTCTGATCAATTCATATTCATTAAGTAATGATTCGCTTCCAATGACATCAACATCACACTGGAAAAACTCTCTGTATCTTCCTTTCTGTGGTCTGTCGGCCCGCCAGACAGGTTGTATCTGGTAACGTTTAAATGGAAATACAATTTCATCCCGATGCTGAACGACATAACGTGCAAAAGGGACAGTCAGATCATACCTCAAACCTTTTTCACATATCATTGATGAGAGTGCCGACTGATTATTTTTTGACAATGATTCACCCGGAACATCAGCAAGGAATTCACCCGAATTTAGTATTCTGAAAATGAGTTTGTCGCCTTCTTCCCCGTATTTCCCAAGGAGAGTGGATAGATTTTCCATTGCAGGTGTCTCTATTGGCTGATACCCATACAATCTGAAAATCTTCTTTATTGTGTCAAAAATAAATTCCCTCCTGATAACTTCCTCAGGTGAAAAGTCGCGTGTCCCTTTTGGTATTGAAGGTCTTGAAGCCATTATTAAAGGATAAAAGATAAAAGTTCAAAGACAAAAGTATTATTAAAAGTTGAAAGTCCATAAAGTCAAAAGTCCATAAAGCAAATCATTATCACTTTATGGACTTTATGAACTTTAAAAACTTTAGACTTCTCAGTATTTTTCCGGAACGTGTGTTTGCTCTCCCTTCGGTGGTCTCACATAAGCAGTATCGTGCTTCAGTGGTGGAAGCTTAAATGGTTTCGGAGTAAGATCTTCATAAGGGATCAGAGAAAGCATATGACTTATACAATTCAGTCTGGCACGTTTCTTATCATCACCTTCAACAACATACCATGGTGATTGTTTGGTATCGGTATATGAGAACATTTTATCTTTTGCCATAGAGTATTCAACCCATTTATCCCTTGATTCAATATCCATCGGGCTGATCTTCCATCTCTTGGTCGGGTCTGTAATCCTGTCCTGGAAACGTTTTTCCTGCTCATGATCACTTACAGAAAACCAGTATTTGACAAGGATTATACCGGAACGGATAAGCATCCTTTCGAATTCGGGGCATGATCTGAGAAATTCTTCATACTCTTCATTTGTGCAGAATCCCATAACTTTTTCAACACCAGCCCGGTTATACCAGCTTCTGTCAAAAATAACCATCTCACCCATTGCAGGCAGGTGGGGTACATACCTCTGGAAATACCATTGAGATTTTTCTTTTTCAGTAGGAGTTCCAAGCGCAACAACTCTGCAGATTCTCGGGTTCATACAACCTGATATTGTTTTAATAACACCACCTTTCCCGGCAGCATCGCGGCCTTCAAAGATCACAACAACCCTGAGTTTTTTGGCTTTGATCCACTCCTGAAGCTTAATTAGTTCCACATCAAGCTTTTCAAGCTCCTTATAAAAGTGTTTCTTCTTTATCTTTTTGTGTTTCTCATCCTCAATATCGTGATAAAGGTCTTCCTTGTTAAACTTCTCTATTTTCGCTTTCGGAGTACCTTTTTTGACATCCTTATGTTTTTTCTTATCTGCCATAGCATTAGTTATTAATGTGATAGAAATTTACAATCTTTTTTCAAAAGATCATGCGGTTTTTGAAAATAATTTAAGAATGTATTGAATATCAGAAGGTATGATGACTTCGACAGGGCCGGAAAATAACCGGTGGTTGAGGACCGAAACCAGGTAAGGTCAGGATGAATGCCGATTATTGTATAAAAGGAATGGCAAGAGGATACTTAAACTCTTCTCCTTTTGAAGCCCTGATACTCGCAATAATTACACAAACAACCTTAAGGCAAACAATTGCGACTGCGAATGGTATCCCCACCAGAATAAAGCATAAAGGGAAGACAAGAACAAAATAGAGAAGCATTGATAGTTGAAAATTGAGAGATGATTTTCCGTTTTCATTTACCCATGTCGATTCATCCTTCCTGGAAAGCCAGCAGATGAGCGGTCCTATTATTCCCCCAAAAGGGAAGAAAAATCCTGCGAATGCAGAAAGATGACAAAGCATTGCCCAGTTCCTTTCAGTTTCTGATAAAACTCTTATCTCTTTCATGACTCTCTTTTTTTCTTAAAGACGGAAAAACAACAATAATGCTGCATCATCAAAACCTTGCAAGGCGCCTCAGGTCAGATTCGAGAAGGCCGTTAGGATTTCTGGAATCAACCATATGCTGATTATAGTAATACATTTCAGCATCATCAACACCTATAAGCATTTTGAAACAATAACCTGTTTTCCTTTCACCAACAGGTCCAACTTTATGAAGTATAAGTGTATTTGGTGACTTTTTGGAGATTGCCTCCATGATTTCATCTTCTGTAACAATTTTGACATCGTGTGGGTATATCTTCCTGATACTCTCAATTGTAGATATTTCCGGGGCGAGATCTTCCTCCTCGATAAGAATGGTTTTTTTACTAACCTCAGGAACATTCTTATTATAATATTTAAGGTATTTTCTCCCGGTTAAAGAGGGATCATCCGAAATCATCTGAGCATGTTTCTGCATGAAAGCCAGAATAACTCCAAGTTTATAGCTATAGCTTATATCATTTTCTCCGGCAAAGGAGAGTGGGATAGCACAAATTTCAGGCATTTCACCCAGTTTGTCAACCTTCTTCCCCTGCAGAAGATTGATAAAATTAAAAAGTGAAGACTTGTCTTTATCAAAATTGGTTTCAGTAAGAACAATGAAAGAATATGCTGGTTTCAGTTTCCTCAGGTTGAATTCCTTCACATCAATAAATTCGTAAGGGGTTATTTTCCAGTAAGTCTTAACCGCATCCGTTATATATTTATTATAATATGAAAAGGGATCTGATTCGAGTACAACACATGTTTTAGAAGCCATGAATTGCTTGATTTCGTCTTTGCTTGGAAACGGGGCCTGGCCCTTAAGGCTGATAGAAAGAGTCAGAATTGTTAGCAGCACAAAATGTTTTTTCATTTCTTTTCTATTATTTTACAGGCAGGTACAGTGGGTTTTTTTCATTAAACTTCCTGATATACACAAACATAAGTTCTTTTTTCTTTTTATTTGAA
>JAHEYW010000237.1 GCA_023251395.1 Bacteroidales bacterium | reverse complement strand
ATTCCAATCTTCTCAAGGAAAGCGATCAAAGACCTGATTTCCTTATCAACTTTCTCGTAGCTCCTCGGTTCTTCCCCTACAAATGCATAAGCGTTTCTCTTTGGGAACTTTCTTAATGTCTCTTCAAACAATGAAGGGAAAGTCAACTTTAAATTATTTTCTTCCATTATGGTTTCTTCTCAGGCCAATTATGAAATGCAAAGGTATGGATTTCTTCAATTGTATTGCCTCAACACGATATAAATTAAACTGTTTGACCAAATGTGAAATAAAAGTTTAAACCTTTCTCGGTCTGAATGGTTAATTTTGTAATTTACTTTTCAATTAAGACAATATGGCATCAGTAATAAGAGTGACAAAAGAATTTCCTTTTGAAATGGCACACGTTCTCTGGAACTATGATGGACCCTGCAGAAATGTCCATGGCCATTCGTACAGACTTTTTGTGACCCTTTCGGGCGTTCCGGTCGACGAACCTGGAAACCCCAGGGACGGAATGGTTATAGACTTTACCGACTTAAAACATATTGTAAAGAAAGAGATTGTAAATGTATTTGATCATGCAGTGGTTGTCAGCCGGAAATTTGATAAGGAGAAAACTGAAATGTTCACAAAGATGTTTGGAAACACAATCCTGGTTGATTATCAGCCAACCTGTGAAAACCTGATCACTGATTTTGCTATCAGGATTGGCAGACATCTGCCGCCAGGGGTTAAACTTTATAGTCTTAAACTTTACGAAACTGCAACATCATTTGCAGAGTGGCATGCAGCAGATAATAAATAGAAAAGTACTTCAGAGATTTAATTACTATAAAAATCATAAGAACTGACAAATGAATGATAATCAATCAAAAAAGCTGTTCCTGCTTGATGCATATGCCCTTATCTTCCGTGCATATTATGCATTTATCAGGAATCCCAGAGTAAGTTCCAAAGGGTTCAACACATCCGCAATATTCGGATTTCTTCTTGCGCTTGAAGAGGTTTTACAGAAGCAAAAGCCAACGCATATTGCTGTAGTATTTGATACTGCCACACCTACCTTCAGACATGAGATGTACAAGGACTATAAGGCCCACCGGGATGAAACTCCCGAGGATATTAAAAAGGCAGTTCCTTATATAAAGAGGCTTATCGAAGCATATAAAATCCCTGTTATCGATTATCCTGGTTTTGAAGCAGACGATGTAATTGGAACATTAGCAAGGAAGGCATCGGAAAGAGGTTTTACAACTTTTATGGTGACGCCTGACAAAGATTTTGCTCAACTGGTTTCGGGGAACGTCTTTATGATGAAACCCTCAAGAAGCGGTAATGAATCGATACTGTGGGGAGTCGATGACGTAAGGAAGGAATTTTCTGTCAAGCGTCCGGAACAGGTAATTGATGTTCTCGCTCTTATGGGGGATACTGCCGACAATATTCCGGGTGCCCCGGGTGTCGGACCTAAAACTGCAATGAAACTTATCTCGGAATATGGATCGGTTGAAGAGCTTTTCAGAAATACCGATAAACTAAAAGGAAAACTAAAAGAGATAATTGTGAATAACAGGGAACAGATTGAATTTTCGAAAAAGCTGGTTACAATTGAGCAAAATGTACCTGTCGAACTTGATGAAAATGCACTAGTGACCGAGGTTCCTGACGCTGCAAAGCTTAAGGTCCTTTTTGACGAGCTGGAGTTCAGAACTCTCGGGGCTAAAATCCTGGCTGAAATTGACAAATCAGAGAAGCCGAGAGAACCACAGCAATTATTTGCTCCTCAGCAGGATTCGCTTCAGGGGTCGCTGTTCAGCAATGAGACAATTATACCTACAGCAAAGATTTCAACAATAGAAAGTGTCATTCATAACTATAAAGTATTAGACGGCAAATCTGAACTGAAAGAATTTGTCAGGACAATCAGCACGCTGAAAGAGTTTTGTTTCGATTCCGAAACAACAAGTATAAATGCTCTTGAAGCCGAGTTGGTGGCCCTTTCCTTTTCATGGGAAAAAGGATCGGGATATCTGATTCATTTTTCTGAATCACAAAAGGAAACAAATGAGATTCTTGAAATTATCAGACCGGGTTTTGAAAATCCGGCTACCCTGAAGATAGGACAGAACATGAAATTCGACATACAGGTTCTGGCAAACTATGGTATTGAGGTTAACGGCCCGCTATTCGACACAATGATCGCACACTATCTGCTTGAACCCGACATGAGGCATAATATGAACCTGCTGTCTGAAACTTATCTTTCATACAGTCCGGTGCATATCGAATCGCTGATAGGTGAAAAGGGAAACAACCAGAAAAATATGCGTTCCGTACCTCTAGAAAGTCTTAAGGAATATGCTGTTGAAGATGCTGATGTTACATTTCAGTTGAAAAATATTTTTGAACCACTGATAAAGGCCGGGGGGTTAGGCGATCTTGCAAAAAATATTGAAATGCCTCTTATCAGGGTTCTTGCAGCTATGGAACGGTTTGGGGTTAAGCTGGACCAGAACGATCTTAAAGCCATTACCATTAACCTGCGGGAAGATATTATTTCACTTGAGAAGGAGATTTATACGCTTGCCGGAACAGAATTTAATATATCGTCGCCAAAGCAACTCGGGGATATTCTTTTCATCAGACTTAAGCTTGATGATAAAGCCAAAGTGACAAAAACAAAACAATTCATAACGAATGAAGAAATATTACAGAGGCTCGTAAATAAGCATCCTATTGTAAATAAAGTTTTGGAATACAGGGGGCTCAGAAAGTTGTTATCCACTTATGTGGAGGCCCTTCCTTTGCTTGTGGAAAAAAAGACCGGAAGAATTCATACTTCCTTCAATCAGGCGGTAGCATCTACCGGACGACTCAGCTCCAATAACCCGAATCTTCAGAATATACCGGTGAGGGATGCCAGGGGAAGGGAGATAAGGAAAGCTTTTGTTCCGGAAAAGGGTCATATATTCCTTTCTGCAGACTATTCACAGATCGAACTGAGGCTGATGGCACATCTCAGTAAAGATAAGAGCATGATTGCTGATTTTCTTTCAGGCCACGATATTCACGCAGCTACGGCCGCTAAAATCTTCAAGGTTGAAATTAAAGATGTAACAAGGGAAATGAGAAGCCGTGCTAAAACAGCGAACTTTGGTATTATTTACGGAATTTCCTCATTTGGATTGTCTGAAAGGCTTACGATAGGAAGAAAAGAAGCGAAAGATCTGATTGACGGCTATTTCACCTCTTACCCTGGAGTAAAAATATACATGGAAGAGAGCATCAAAAAAGCCAGGGAAACCGGATACGTTACAACTATGTTCGGCCGGAAAAGATATCTCCCTGATATTCATTCCAGAAATCAGGTTGTGAGAGGAAATGCTGAGAGAAATGCAATAAATGCACCACTTCAGGGGAGCGCAGCAGATATTATTAAAATTGCAATGGTAAGGATCTATGATAGGATGATCTCGGAAAAATATGAGGCAAAGATGATCCTGCAGGTGCATGATGAACTTATCTTTGAGGTTAAGCCTTCTGAACTCGAAAAGCTTAAGAACATGGTAGTCTATGAAATGTCCAATGCTGCCAAACTGGATGTACCCCTGAAGGTTGACTCAGGTACCGGAAACAACTGGTTTGAAGCACATTGAACCCCATTTGTCCCATTCTTTTGCCCCTACCCCCTAATTGGGGGCTAATTTAGTACTTATCAGTGTATTAACCCTCCTTTAAGGGGTAGGGGGCAAAAATAACAGGCAGAATTACAAAAATCGGTGGATTAAGGGACAAAAACGGAAGCTGTAAAAAACTTAGGTAAGGGTGTAAAAAATGGAGAGAAACCATGGAAGTTAAAGTCTTCTTTTTCGGGGTGCTGGCAGAGGTAACCGGAACAAATTTTAAATATTACAGCGATGTCAGATCATTTGGCGACCTGAAGCTTAAAATTCAGGATGACTTTCCGGAGGTGGTTCACCACAATTTCCGGGTTTCAGTCAACAATCTGTTGACGGACAATGATCCCTTGCTAAATGACGGGGATGAAGTGGAGTTAATACCTCTATTTTCAGGACGATAATCCATTTGGCTTAAATTCTATACTGGCGCCTGATTTTTTCTGTTTTCCTGAAAATCAGGTTTTGAGTTTACCTGATCATTCTTTCTTGTAATAAGTATTGAACCTGCTTTTCCCTGCAGTATTGAGTTATATTCTTCCTTCTTATTCAGTACTTCAAGGGCCTTCAATACCTGAACATCCTTTTTTATTGTCCAGGCTATTGATCCGCTCTCATAAAAATACCTGCTTATTATATCATCTTCAATAAGGTCGGATATTTCATTTTTGAAAACAGAAAGATCCTGATCAAGGTCATGAGCAATATCTTTCTCCAGGGAAGTAAAAATATCTTTATGAATATCGTAATATTTTTCTTTTTTAGCAGTGGCAATGAGCTCATTGAGTGACTCCTCCGTACTGGTTGTGTAACTGAAATCACGTTTCAGCAGCATGGTTTTAAAATCGGTGTAATCTTTATCGGAAAAAGAGAATTGATCCGGAGACTTTATATCCGGATGAGCCCAATAATATTGAGTGGCATAATCGAACATATAATTCCTTAAATATAGTTCAGCTGCAATCTGGCTCAGTGATTCAGGAAGTATTTCGATGTCAGGGGTGATACCTCCGCCATCTTTAACTGTTCTTCCGGCTTTTGTTTTAAATTCAGAGATCAGTGAATCAGGGATCAAACCTACACTTCCATCTTCATTAGGATGAGAAAAATCCCGGGCCTGAATACATCTCCCGCTGGGAATATAATATTTTGCAGTAGTCACTTTAAGCTGAGTGTTATAGCTTAGAGGACGTGTTATCTGAACCAATCCTTTACCGTATGACCTCTGGCCGACGATTATA
>JAHEYW010000041.1 GCA_023251395.1 Bacteroidales bacterium | reverse complement strand
TATGCTCTTCTGTATAGCCAACTGACATATTTCCGGATTTTGCGCAAATATAGTGAATAAGAAGTATGCCGGCTCCCCATTTTTTCAACAACCGGTTTAAATCTCCACATGTTGGCAATCACAAATTGTTACGGGCTAAAATATTTAGCTGATTAATTGAGATTTACAAAAAGGCTTAAATTGTTGATAAAAGATTTAATTATCAGGCGATTCCCATCTGTTTCATTAATAATGCAGCATTCATTTTCCTTGTTACACCATCAATAAGTTTATAGTCGAAGGATATGTTTTCCCCATCTATTTCGAGCTCAAAGCATTTGTTTATTACTTTATCAGGAAAGCTCTCTTCAAGTTCACAAAGGGATGTGTCGTGAGTTGCGATCATTCCAGTTCCACCAAGTTCTATAATTTTTGCGGTGAATTTTTTTGATCCTATACTTTTATCGACGGAATTTGTTCCTTTAAGGATCTCATCAAGAATAAAAAAAACAGGCTCCCCCAGTTCAAGGTTGGTTTTAAGAACTTTAAGCCGCTTAAGCTCTGCATAGAAATATGACTCATTATGGGAAAGTGAATCAGTTGTTCTCATGCTTGTAAAGAGTTTCAGTGGTATGAATTTCATTTTTTCAGCACAAACCGGGGCTCCTGCCATTGCAAGAATCAGATTCACAGCAACGGTCCTCAGGAAGGTGCTCTTGCCCGACATATTTGCACCTGTTATTAAAATCACCTTGCCTCTTTCAGAAATAATGAAATCATTTGCAACTCTCTTGTCCCGGTCCAGAAGAGGATGAGCCAGGTTCTTTGCGGAAAAGACCGACTCATCAGTTGAAACCAAGGGATAACAGTAATCGGGGTTGTTAAAAGCAAAATTGGCAAGGCTGATAAGAGCATCCACCTCCCCTATTTTTTCGAGCCATTCCGGTAATTCAGTTTTGGATTCTTCTTTCCATTTTTCAAGTGACCTGATGCAGTGCAGATCCCACAATAGCAAGCCATTTAGTAAAAACCCGACTATCATGTTCAGCCTGCTGTCAAATGAACGTATAATTCTGCTAAGCTTTTTAAGACTAATTACTGCGGAGACATCTTCAGTTGCAATCTCCTTTTTAATTTCTGAGAGCAGGGCCGATTTAAAGGGTTCATCCTTAAAAGCCACCAACAGTGAAATTAAAGAAGAAAGAAATAAGTGCCTTCTTGATACCTGATTATGGATCTCCCCGGTTGATTTGAATCTTCCTAAAATTATCATCAGGTTAATCAGAAAAATGGAAGTGAATACCGGGTAAGGAAGAAGGCCGGAGACCAGCAGGATGAGGGAGATGATCGCCAGGCAGGGTCCTGTCCATAGAAAAACTTTGAGGATCGCAGACATTCCGGAATCAGAATTATCTGAAAGCCAGTCAATAAGCTGTTGAATATCTTCATTTTCAAGTGACTTGCCTTTGGCTCTGGCTAAAAATTCCTGTCTCCATTCAAATTTCTCCGAAAGTTCGGCAATGGCTTCCTGCCTGATATTTATTTTATCAGAAAGGGAGAAAGTATCAAATAGCCAGCAGGCCAGTTTTTCCCTCCCGTTTCCGGTAACAGTCCTGTCAATAAACTGAAAAAGAGAATGATCACCAAACAGGTCAATATCATGTGAGTAATTGTGACAGGTATCAACCCATTTGTCTCCCGGTGAGAATCCGGTAAAGTTACCTTTCAGGGCTCTCATCTCCTTTTCTGAGATCTGCATGAGGTTCTCATAGAAGGCCTTCCTTTCGGAGTGAATCACAAACAAATAGATTAAAAATAAAAATGCTGAAATTGAGAGAGCCGCAGCTATAATACCTGCCAGAGTGCCGAATGAAAAAGCAAAAACGGTTACAAAGATACCCGCAAAAAAAACTGCCAGACGTAACACTGAAATTAGAGTCAGGGATTTTTTCTCTTTAAAAAATAATCCCCGATTTCTCTCCGCACTTGAATAATAGAGATTATATAGTTGATTCTGATCCATATCAAAATATTATCCCGACCACATTAAGTACTGAACTTTTCCTGTTAAAATCATAACCTGAGAGATCAAAATCCCAGATCCATTCTTCTCTGTAATCTCCTACAGGTAAATCTATTACAACAGTCTTTTGTTCTTCTTTTTTACCATGGCTGTCACTAAAGATTTCAGAGATGTCTGTAATAAGTACGGACTTATGCTTTTTCAGGAAATCGATATGATTCCTCTGAATATCTCTGCGGAGTGTTTTTAGCTCAGTATCCGCTATCCCCGACTTTCTTTGGAGGTATTTTACGGGAAGTACATCCAGCTGTGATAAAAGGTTAAGAGAAATGATCAATCCGGGGTCATACTCAGGAGTGTATTCAGGTATTTCAATTCCCTCCAGCGATTTTAATTTTCTCAGGAAAGGCATCTTTGACGTTTCCTTCCATATTTTGTCTATCAATCCTCCTGTAAGATCATCTGTTAACAGATTTACTGATGCCAGATTTTTTGTCTGTTGAATCACTTCAAGCGGATGAACAATATCGACTAAATTGATTGTGCCAGCCAACTCAGTCATCTCAGCAAGCGGTACTTCGAGCAGCCATCCGCTGCCAAGGACAGTAACAGTATCGGGATGATATTTCTCAATTGCTTTCAGAATGAATCTTCTGCATTTGTCAAGATGGCTATCCCAGCCCGTTCCCTGATTTAAATGCCTGACAATCAGACCATGCTGATAATTATAATAATCCAGTCTGTGAAGTATTCTTTTATATGATTCGTTGAATGGCATCGGGCTAAACTGATTGTCTCATCCTGCTGAGTTCATCTGTCATCGTTGTCCTGAACTTATTTGCCAGCTCTTCAGGATTGGCAGTTCCGAAAGATCCGGGATGTACAGGATCAAGGATCTTTATCCTGAGATTACTCTTGCCTTTAAATATCAGCCCATGCTTTGGAAGTATACCTCCTGTTCCATCCAGCACAACCGGCAGGATTGACTTGTCAGCTGAAAGTGCAAGCTGAAATGCACCAAGCTTGAACGGACCTATTTCCCTGTCATGGGAGCGGGTTCCTTCCGGAAACATAAGGATAGAGGTCCCTTTCTTAAGATTCTCCTCGCACTTTTTCATCATCTCAGCCTTGCTATCCTTATTGCCTCTGTCGATATATATATAATTAGCCATCAGCATATACCATCCGACAAAGGGGACTCTGCTGTTCTCGATCTTTGATATCCATTTAAAGTTGCACTTCAGACAGAACAGAATCAAAATATCGAGAAGTGACTGATGATTCGAAATGATTATATATGGAGTTTTTGGTACCATTTTTCCCCGGCCCTCAACTTTTATTCTCCAGACCGGCATTATCATAGCAAGGGTATTGAACTCGTGAATAAGCCACCAGTGAATCACACTTCTGTTGTGGTCAAACGGATATACGATAATCCATAACAAAAATGAAAATGGGAAAAGGATAATTATGACTCCGATTAACAGGAGCCAGAAGATGAGAGATCTGAGAAAATTCATTATGAATGAGGGTTATAGTTTACCTTAAGCAAATGTATTAAAAATCGTTTTCGTCTGAAAGAGGTTGTATTGAATATCAGTTCAGAAAAAATTATTAATCATTTCATCCGGAACTGGAAGAGAAGCCTTTGTTATTTTCTTTTTAAGGTCCTCATGAATGTGCCTGCAGCCTATAAGTTTTTCACATGAAGCACTGATCTCTTCACTACCATCAAAAGAAAATTCATCGATAATACCATCCTTAACATGTATCTTAATCCTTGCAATTTTCCCTCCAAATTCGAAAGATCTCTTTAAAGTGTATGGAGGACCATAGGCGTAATTCCATTCCCATGTCCGGTACTTTGAATCTGCCAGTTTCGAAATTGCCGATAATTCCTCATCCGAAAGATCAACCTTATGGGCCTCAGGAAAATATTCAAGAAGATATGATAACATTGAATCAGTAAAAGATTCAATGTTATTAAAACGGGGCAGCTTTAAATTAAGGTTCATAACCGATGTGCGGTTTGAATCGACTGCATGGGTTGTATACTGATCAGATTCCCTCTTCAGAGCGAGTCTCATGTCATCCAGAGAGGAACTAAATAGTAATGTTCCATGATGTAAAACCATCTCGCGGAAAACATGCTCAGCATTACCTGATATTTTCCGGCCATCAACCCTGATATCGCTTTTCCCTTCAAATATTGCATTAACCCCCAGTTCGTTCAGGAATTCGATAACAGGTTTAGTATATAGTCTGAAATCTACCTGTTTCCCGGACAGGCTTTTAAAAATAAATGCAAAATTGAGATTGCCTCTGTCATGGAATACTGTTCCACCTCCTGAAATTCTTCGTATTACCGGAATGTTATTCTGAGTGGTATAATGAGTATCAACTTCCTTATAAATTACCTGGTGTTTACCAATTACAACAGATGGATCATTGACAGAAAGAATAATGTAGTTCTCAGTGCTTTTGTGCAAAAGCCAATCTTCTGTTGCGAGGTTGAAACAGGGATCATGGACCGTTGAATTGATGGCTAACATTATGCCTTTATTCAACTACTGCTCCGGGCTAAAGAACTTCCATTTCGGAAGCAGGGTTTTATCGATATATTGATATAACCTGTAAATAACCCAGCCAACAATTATACCGAGGAGGGAGCCACAAATAACATCACCGGGGTAATGTACGCCAAGATAAATCCTGCTGTAGCATATGATAACCGCCCAGAAAATCATTGCCCAGGTGAACCATCTCCTGCGAATCATCAGGATACAAAGTGTTGCAACCATGAATGAATTTGAGGCATGTGAAGAAACAAAACCATATAAACCACCGCAATAGCCTTTGACAAGATGAACAAGGCCTTCGAGCTCTGGCTGATGACAGGGTCTGAGTCTATGTACACTGTTTTTAATAAGAACAGATATCTGGTCACTCATTGTAACTGCAAGAGCAATAACAAGGATCAGAACTATGAATTTCCTTTTCAGTTTTACACCAAGATATATTAATATGGCGAGATAAACCGGAACCCATGTTACTGTACCACTTATAATCGACATTACCTGATCCCAGAAAGGAGAATTGAAAGAATTTATGTATAGAAAAAGCTGCTGGTCTAATCTTTCGATCATATCTATTAATAATTAAGTACTTTCCAGAGCATATCCTTTAAAGTATTCAATCCCAGGCCGGTGACTGATGAGATAAAAACTCTTGGTATATCAGGCAGGTCTTTTCTTATTTCAGCGATGAGTTCCTCATCCAGCAGATCTGTTTTAGAAATTGCGAGGACCCGGTTTTTATCAAGCAGATCCGGGTTGTACATTTTAAGTTCATTCAAAAGGATCTCATATTCCTCTTTAATATTTTTAGTATCTGCGGGGATAACAAAAAGAAGGATCGAATTTCTTTCAATATGTCTGAGAAACCTTATGCCCAAACCTTTGCCCTCGTGTGCACCCGCAATAATACCTGGTATATCTGCCATCACAAAAGACTTACCATCCCTGTAGCTCACAATACCAAGGTTTGGAACAAGAGTTGTAAAAGGATAATCTGCAATTTTCGGTTTTGCTGCCGAGACCACGGACAGAAGAGTTGACTTCCCTGCATTTGGAAAACCTACCAGTCCGACATCTGCAAGAATTTTTAGTTCCAGGATGAAGCTCGCTTCTATTCCAGGCTCTCCTGGTTGTGCGTATCTTGGCGTCTGATTTGTCGCTGATTTGAAATGTGTATTTCCCTGTCCTCCCCTGCCACCTTTCGCAAGTATCTTTTCTTCTCCATGGCTGGTTATCTCAAACAGGAATTCTCCGGTTTCATCATTCTTGGCAATTGTCCCAAGGGGAACTTCAATTAAAATGTCCTTACCGCTTGCACCAGTACTTTGCTGGTGACCACCTGATTCTCCATTCTCAGCAAAAATATGTCTCTTGTATTTAAGATGCAGGAGAGTCCACATCTGGTTATCACCACGAAGAATTATATGTCCGCCTCTTCCTCCGTCACCTCCATCCGGGCCGCCTTTGGGAATAAATTTCTCCCTTCTGAAATGTACAGACCCTGCTCCTCCGTTACCAGAACGGCAGAAGATTTTGATATAATCAACGAAATTGGAACCTGACATGTGTCTATTTTACTCCGTGTAATTGTGCTCTTGCTCTGTGCAACTCTGTGTCTTTTTTACCCTACGAAGCCTTGGCGAAGTAGGGCTCTATGTAACTCTGTGAAAAAAAAACTAACACAAATGGTTAAGCAAAATGCTTAATTTTATCAGATAACCTTTCAAAAATATCGTCAATTGAACCTACACCATTAACTGGCTGATATAAACCTTTTTCCTGGCAATAATTGATGATTGGTTCTGTTTTGGATCTGTAAACACTGATCCTGTTCTCAATAACTGAGGGATCCTTATCATCTGGCCTTCCTGAAAGCTCTGCTCTCGAGATAAGGCGTTTTACCAGCTCATCATGATCCACATCGAGAACAAGCATCATGTCAATTTTCATTTTACGTTTGCCCAGCATTTTCTCAAGTTCTTTTGTCTGTTCAACGGTTCTTGGAAAACCATCAAAAAGAAAGCCGGCAGTATTTTTTGCAGAATCTATTTTTGCAGCGATCATTTCTATCACGACTTCATCAGGAACGAGCTCCCCTTTAGCCATAATTGAGCTCATCTTCTTCCCAAGCTCTGTGCCACCGGCAATCTCAGCCCGTAGCATGTCACCGGTGGAAAGATGTACCAGGTTGAATTTTTGTGCAAGTTTTACTGACTGGGTTCCCTTACCGGATCCTGGAGGACCAAAAATTAAAAAGTTTACCATATTGATATTAATTGATTGAGATATAAATAATTATAAATCTGTTATTTATTTTTAAGTGTGTAGATTGATGGAAGGTTACGTGCATATCCGTCATAATCCAGACCAAATCCTATCACAAAATTGTTGGGGATATTGAAACCAATATAATGAAGGGGAATTTTTTTTGTAAAGGCATCGGGTTTAAAAAGGAGTGTTGCAACCTTTATGCCTGACACTTTTCTTATAACCAGTTCATCAACGATTCTTTCAAGAGTAACCCCTGTATCCACGATGTCTTCAATAACAATTATTTCCTGGTTTTTTATGTCCTCATTCCATCCTATGAGTTCCTTGATGGTACCTGAAGATTTAGTTCCTTCATAAGAGGCTAGCTTTACAAAAGAAATTTTGGCTTTAATATTAATTCTTTTAAAGAGCTCAGCCGCAAAGAGAAATGCTCCGTTAAGAATTCCAAGAAAAACTACTTCCCTTCCTTTGTAATCATTGTTAATTTGCTCGGCGAGCATATCAATTCTATCAGAGATTTCTTTTTCAGAAATGAATTCAGTAAATGTCTTGTCCAGAATCTGTATTTCTTTCATGATATGTTATTGAAGCCTAATCCGGTGCGAAAATATGAAATTAATAGCGTATTTTTGCCCAAAACCGAATTGTAAATTAAAATAAACAAATGGAACCTAAGGTCAGCATAATTATGGGAAGTACCTCAGATCTTCCGGTAATGGAGAGTACAGCAAAAATCCTTAACGATTTCCGGATCCCTTTTGAAATTAATGCTCTTTCAGCTCACAGGACTCCGGAGGAGGTTGAAAAATTTGCAAAGAACGCCTCATCCAGAGGCATTAAAGTAATAATAGCAGCTGCAGGAATGGCAGCTCATCTGCCAGGAGTGATAGCTGCAATGACACCGCTTCCTGTTATAGGAGTACCTATTAAAGCTTCACTGGAAGGTCTTGATTCAATATTCTCAATCCTCCAGATGCCTCCCGGAATTCCTGTTGCAACCGTGGGAGTAAATGCGGCACAGAATGCCGGAATACTTGCCGCACAGATAATTGCAACAGGTGACGAATTGATGATGAAAGAGATCATTAAATTCAAAGAAAGCCTGAAAAAGAAGATCGTTCAGGCAAATGAGGAACTTAAAAATGTAAAGTACGAGTATAAGACCAATTAGATTTTCGCTGTGTCTCTCTGTGTCTTTTTCATCCTCCGGAGCTTTCTTCGACATCCGTAGCTTTAGAGAAGGATGTAGCGAAGGTTTTAGCGAAGGAGGACTTTGTGTAACTCTGTGTAACTTTCTTATTTCACAAATAGTAAAGGAAAATTAAAATCAATCCCGTTAACGGGGTTGATTTTTTTTGTACTTTAGTGGTACAATTTTGAAACAGTTGTTCCCGCTGCAAAAAATAATTGTTTCACACTTATTATTTTTTCTTTCTCTCAATTGCCTTGCCGGAGATCCTTTTTGTTTTAAGGGAAGTGCCAGGGAGACAGGAACGGGGGGAATTTGTCTGCTTGATAACGATACCTGGTCCTCATTTAAAAATCAGGCTGCGCTGGCATTTAATCATTCTATTAACTTCGGTTTCAACTATGAAAACAGGTTTGGAATAAAAGAACTTGGTACAAGAACAGCATGCCTGTCAATTCCATATGGAAAAGTATCACTGGGTGCTATCTACTCGAGGTTTGGTTATAGTGATTTCAGGAGAGAGCTTTTCGGTGCTGCATGCGGGATGACTCTTTCAAAAGTTATTTCAGGAGGGATACAGATTGACTACATTACTGAAAAAACTATTAGCGAATATAACAATCCAGGCATTCTTACCTGCGAAGCCGGAGTGATCCTTACTATAAAGGAAAATCTAAAAGCCGGGATACATTTATTTAACCCGATACCAAATTCTTTAAGGAGATCAGGATTGATTTCTGAACTCGAAACTTCGGTTGTATTAAAGCTTAATGAAAGTTTATTTGCGGCAGCAGAGATAAAAATGCGGATGGGTCAGATCATGTTCATTAAGACAGGGTTTGAGTATGATGCTTACAGGAAGTTTAAAGTAAGGGGAGGATTCAACAGTGAGAATAATTCGTTCTGCTTCGGGATTGGATATGAGGCTGGCCCGGCTAGGATCGATATCGGTTTTGCAACACACGAGAAGCTGGGTGTAACATCATCAATATCAATGACGTTTGATATTAATTCAATTAACCACAAAGTACACAAAGATTTACGCAAAGAACGCGCAGACATTAACCTGTATGAAGCCTGGCAATTATAAGCTTGGTCTCTTTTCAATTTCAACGTAACCTTTTTAAAATCAGGAATAAAAAGAATTATTAATGGCCGTCTTTAATCATCAGAACTTTATTGATCTCCGCTTTGTGTTCTTAGTGAAAAAACTTTGTGGAACTTGTTGTTAAAAATTATGCATATTAACTGCCATTTCTTTATAAAAAGGAAGATATTGATTTTGTTTTTCGTATATCTTCCTGTTGTTGTATTTAGCCAGGAGACAAATATCTCGGAGAAGATCTCAGAAATTGCTGAGGAGATCGCATCTGAGGAGAATGACCCAGGAAGTATCGATCAGTTTTCTGACCTGCTTTATGAACTTTCGCAGGATCCTGTAAGAATTAATTCAGGAGATGAGTCTGAGATAAGCCGACTCTTCTTCCTTACAGATTTCCAGGTAAAGATTCTAGCCGATTATGTCAGAACCACAGGAAAAATATTAACCCCATTTGAAATAGCCAATATCCCCGGATTCGACCGGGAAACTACAGAGATGCTCATCCCCTTTGTGACTTTTGTTCAAATAAACAGATCATCTGCAGATTCAACAGGACCACATCAATCATTACTTTCAAATTTCATAATAAAGACTTCGGCCAGAGACACATCATTATTAGGTTCTCAATGGAGAATTCTTACAAAATACAAAATCACTTACAGCTCCATTTCAGCTGGGTTCACAACCGAGAAAGACCCTGGTGAAAGGTATCTCAGCGGTAATAAGAAGCTCCCCGATTTTATTTCGGGTTATCTTAGTTTTAATGGTAAAGGGGTAATGAAACAGATCATTATTGGTGACTTTTCTGCCCGTTTTGGTCAGGGAACAAATATCAATACCCGGCTCATGGGCAAATTACCACTCTCCTCAACAGGTTATCTGTCAGGTCGTAATGAGATCAGGCCTTATACTTCAACCGATGAGAATAAGTTTTTCAGGGGAATCGCAACTCAGCTGACATATAAAAACTTCGATCTTGACTTGTTCTTTTCTCAAAACCAGATTGATGCTGCAATAAATCAGGATCCGGATTCTTCAGGCGCAACCATAAGATCATTTTATACAACTGGCCTTCATAATACCGTTCCTGGTCTTCTTAAAAAAGATATTCTAAAAGAGAGTGATTATGGAGTGCATCTTTCTGCTAACTACAGGAATATACGGAGTGGCATAGTTTTAAGCGGCACGAGATTCTCTGCCCGGATTGAACCTGATAAAACAGCCCCGGAAAATCTGTATGATTATGTTGGGACAAAAAATGATGTTTATACCTTATATTATAATGCGACATTTAAAAAATCGATTTTCTTCGGAGAAATGTCTGTCTCAATTAAAAACAAAATTGCTGCAATTCAGGGTATCTCATTCAGGCCCGCCAGCAGGCTTAATCTGAATTTGCTATACAGGTATTATGCCCCCGGGTTTGTAAGTTTCCGGGGAGGAGGACTATCTCAAAGTTCATCCAACAGCAATGAATATGGAATCCTCTGGAATATGACTTTTGAAGCAGCAAGATACACTTTCCTGAGTACCGGAGTCGACCTCTGCTACTATCCATGGCTGCGATACAGAAACAGCTCACCTTCAATGACAAAAAGATATGAGTTAAGGATTAAATATCTCCCTTCACAGAAAATAAATCTCGAAATCCTTTATTCGTCTAAATCATCGACTGCTGATGGCGTAATTGAAAATCAGATTCCTTCACCTGAAGAAACTTTGTCAAGGTCTATAAAATGTTCAGTTAGATATGCTCCAAACGAATCAGTTTCCTTTATTACACAAGCCGGATATAAAATTGTTCAGTCTTCAGGTGGTGCCGGGTTTCTTTTGCTCCAGGATATTAATTTAAAAAAGAGCGGACTACCGGTTTCGTTATGGTTTCGCTATGCGATATATAATACAGCCAGTTATGAATCAGGCATATATACCTGGGAAAATGATCTGCTTAACAGCTTCAGCATACCTGTAATGTACGGAAATGGAAGCCGATCCTATTTAATGGTTTCTTGGAAACCTTCACGAAGAGCAGAACTACGTTTTAAATATGGAATTACTTCTTCCTTAGATGCAAATAACAATTTAAAGAATAGTAATGAATTCAGGATACAGGCGAAGCTTACTCTGTAGGTTCGGATGGCTTTATATCCCTGATATTCAGTTGCAGTGTTCTGTTTCCGCGAAACTCATTTATTTCAACAGAATAACAAATATCTACCGGTTTCCCGGTTTTTATGTGATCAAAATGATTTGCCTGACCAAAGGCAATAGCGGGAAGTATCTTTGTACCTGCGGATTCCTGGCAAAGATCGAGCTTAAGATGTTCTCCGCTTGAGCCAACCATCCTCCCCATTCCTGAATCAATAACATTTTTCGAAAGAAATAACGGGGACATATTATCAGGGCCAAAGGGCTGAAACTTGCTCAGTATTTTGAAATATTCCTCATTAATCTCTGAAAAAGACAATTCAGTATCAATAAATATCCTTGGAACCAGCTGATCCTCTGAAATTGTATTATTCACATATTCTTCAAACCGTTCTTTGAATTTACCAATGTTTTCTTTCTTCATTGTGAGCCCCGCTGCAAACATATGACCCCCGAAACTCTCGAGAAGGTCACTGCAGGCTTCGATAGCCTGATAGAGATCATACCCCTGGACAGATCTTGCAGACCCTGTTGCAAAGCCGTTTGATTCAGTAAGAATAACCGTTGGCCTGTAATATGTTTCTATAAGTCGTGAAGCAACAATTCCGATAACGCCTTTTTTCCAGGCAGGGTTGTATAGAACAGTCGTCCTGGCATTAACATTTCTGAGATCTTCAGAAATCATCCTCATCGCTTCGGTAGTGATTGTCCGGTCAACGGTTCTTCTTTCAATATTGAAATTACTTATCTCCTTACTTATTTCAGCAGCAAGCTTTATATCGTCAGAGACAAGAAGATCCACAGCCTTACTTCCTGTTTCCATTCTGCCAGCTGCATTAATTCTGGGACCGAGCTTAAACACAATGTCCTCGACTGTAAGCTCTTTAGAAACCTCAGATTCCCTTATGATCTCTTTAAGTCCTGTTCTTGGTGAATCGTTCAGCCTTTTCAATCCGAAATAGGCAAGTACACGGTTCTCGCCTGTTATAGGAACTATATCAGAAGCTATACTGACTGCAACAAGATCAAGATAATGAGCAATAGCATCAAACGGAATTGCATGTACCCTTGAATAAGCCTGAATCAGCTTAAATCCTACCCCGCAACCAGAAAGATCCTTATATGGATAACTGCAGGATGGCTGTTTCGGATCGAGTACCGCAGTTGCTTTTGGTATTTCGTCTCCGGGATAATGATGATCACAAATTATCACATCCAGGCCTTTGGTCCTGGCATATTTTACTTTTTCAACTGCTTTAATTCCGCAGTCAAGAGTTATGACCACCTTACAATTATTCTCATAAGCAAAGTCGAGTCCCTTGAGAGAGAGGCCATAACCCTCTTTGTATCTGTCGGGTATATAGTAAATCACATTTGAGTATCTCTCTTTGAGAAAAGAGTACATCATGGCAACAGCTGTAGTGCCGTCAACATCATAATCTCCGTAAACAAGTATCTTTTCATTTTTATTTATTGCCGATGAGATCCTGTCCACAGCCAGATTCATATCCTTCATAAGGAACGGATCATGCAGGTAATCGAGGCTTGGATTGAAAAATGCCTGTGCTTCCGCTTTGGAATTAATATTTCTCTGGACCATAAGATTGGCAAGCGACTCGGAAACACCCAGGGTGTTGGCAAGCTGTCTGACAACCACCTGATCGCCTTTTTCCTTTATGATCCACTTTTTCTCCATTTAGTCAGCTCAGTTTATCCAGGTTAAATTAAATACTTCTTTAAGTTTATTTCTGAGGATCTTCTTTACATTTTCAAAATCCTGTTTGACACCAATCTCTTTTTCTATAGATGTGACACCTTTGTCAGTGAAACCGCATGGGTTTATATAATTAAAATATTCCAGATTGGTGTTTACATTAAAAGCAAATCCATGCATTGTAATATACCTGCTTGCCCTGACTCCTATTGCACAAATCTTTCTTGTGCGGCCCGGATTAAGTGTATCAAGCCAGACACCTGTTGCCCCATCAAGTCTTCCGGCTGAAACTTCATAATCTGCCAGTGTAAGAATAACGGCCTCTTCAAGAAGGTGAATATACTCTTTAAGACTGACTCCAATCTGCTCAAGGTCGAAAATAGGGTATCCAACAATCTGTCCGGGTCCATGGTATGTTATATCACCGCCTCTGTCAATCCTGTAAAATGCAGCATCTTTTGCCTGAAGCTGAATATAATCCAGGAGAAGATTATTCTCAGAACCACTTTTACCAAGAGTATAAACATGAGGATGCTCAACAAAGATCAAGGTACCATGATTTTTCCCTTCCGGACCGGAGGTTGAATCACTGCTAACTTTTTTATTGCCGACAAGTTCCTGAAAGATCTTCTCCTGGTAATCCCAGGTTTCCTTATAGTCTTTCAGTCCAATATCTTCATATTTAACCTTATATGTCAAAAATTATGGTATGTTCCAAGGGTAGCTAATATAACTATTTTTCTACTCTGTTTACATGTCGTTCAGCATGATATGATGACCGGACTAACGGATTGCTCTCAACAAAATCAAAACCTTCATTTACTGCGAACTTCCGGTACTCTTCAAATACCTCAGGAGTCACATACCTGACAGGTTCCATGAATTGAAAACCTGGCTGAAGATACTGTCCTATAGTAATAATTCTGCAACCGCTAGAATAAATATCCTTTATCGTGTCATAGACTTCACTATCATCTTCACCAAGCCCTGTCATTAATCCAGATTTTGATACTGCCCCATGTTCAGAGATAAATTTCAAAACACCAAGGCTTCTTTCATATTGGGCTTTAGTTCTTATGACCGGAGTCAGCCTTCTGACAGTTTCGACATTATGTGAAATGATATCTGCTCCTGAATTGATTACCTGTAATATAAGGTCTCCTCTTCCATCGAAATCCGGAACAAGGGTTTCAACAGTAATACCCGGATTCGTATTTTTTATCTGGCGTACCGTTTCAGCCCAGAAAGAAGCTCCATGATCCGGCAGATCATCACGATCTACAGAAGTAATGACACAATGTTTCAGATTAAGCTTTTTGATAGAATTTGCAAGCCGGACGGGTTCTTCAGGGTCAGGAGGACAAGGCTTTCCTGTCTTTGTTGCACAGAATTTACATGCCCTGGTACAGATCTCTCCGAGGATCATAAAGGTCGCAGTTCCTGCATTCCAGCACTCACCTATATTCGGGCAATTACCGCTTGTACAGATGGTATGAAGGTTATTACTGGTAACAAGCTGTTTAACCTTTGAGTAATTATCTCCGCTTGCACGCTGCATTTTAAGCCATGCCGGTAGTCGTCTCGTTTTCTGCATCAGGGATTTGACATTTTTCTGAACGGGTAAAGGTACAAAAAGGGTTAAGACTTTAAAACCTCCCTGACAGTGGTACAGAAAAGATTGGGCAATCGTTACACCGTGACACAATGGTTACAATGTCTGATTAAAAAATTCTATATTTGTTCATCCTATAATAAACCGCTAAACGATTTTAAATGGTAGTCATAATACTTTGTCACGATAACAATAATCAGATCTTAAATTTATTCTTCCATTAATGTCAGCAATAAAACGTTTAGCCGGACAAACTGCTATTTATGGGATACCAAGTATTCTGGGAAGAATTTTGGGATATCTTCTTGTTCCCCTGTATACAAGAGTTTTTTTGCCGGAAGCATATGGAACAGTTAACGTATTCTATGCTTACGCCTCTTTTCTGAAGATTATTCTGACATATGGAATGGAAACTGCCTTCTTCAGGTTCACAGAAAATGAAAAAGAAAAAGAGACCGTTTACAGCACAAGTGTCATTTCTCTTTTGGCTTCATCAATTACTTTTCTTATACTTATTACACTCTTTTCGGGCCGGTTAGCGATCTGGATGGACTATCCCGACTACGGAAATTATATAGTCTGGTTCGGCTGGATCCTGGCTCTCGATGCAATATCTGCAATACCTTTTGCGAGGCTTCGGGCCCAGAACAGGGCTAAAAGGTTTGCATCCATAAATATGATCGGAATTGCCATAAATATTGGCCTCAACCTGTTCTTCATTCTCCTCTGTCCATATATTCTGAAGACTCATCCTGACGATTTTCCTGGAAAAATGATTCAGCTTATATACCGGTCAGACTGGGGTATTGAGTATATATTTATTTCCAACCTTGTTGCAAGCTGTGTCACACTCCTGCTCCTTTTACCTGAATTTAAAGGAATAACCTGGAAGATGGACAGAAAGCTCTGGCAAAAAATGTTTTTCTACGCCTTCCCTTTATTATTTGCTGGCCTGGCCGGGATCATTAATGAGACTTTTGACCGGTTACTGTTGAGATATCTTTTACCGGGGACTCCTGAAGGAGCGACATACCAGGTGGGAATTTACGCTGCATGTTACAAGATCTCAATCCTGATGACAATCTTTATACAGGCTTACAGATACGCTGCAGAACCATTTTTCTTTGCTCAGGCAAAGGAGAGGGATGCAAAGGAAGTATATTCACAAATAATGACCTATTTCATCATAGTTGTCTCAGTCATCTTCCTGGTTACCATGGTCTACCTTGATGATTTTATTATGCCTCTTCTTGTTGGTAAGGAGTACTGGGTAGGAAAAGGTGTAATTCCAATACTTATGTTCGCCAATCTCTTTCTTGGGGTTTATTACAATCTTTCGATATGGTATAAGCTTACTGGAAAAACAAGCTGGGGGGCATGGATATCGCTTGTTGGTGCTGTAATAACCCTTGTACTGAACTTTATTTGGATACCTTTATCATCCAGCCACCACATTTACGGATATTACGGATCAGCCTGGGCAACCTTTATCTGTTATGGTTCGATGATGATACTATCTTACTTAACCGGTCAGAAATATTTCCCGGTAAAATATAACCTCATTAAGTTCTTCGGTTATCTGGGTCTGGCTTTCATTCTTTATTTCGGAAGCACTCTTGTAACTCTTAAAAATTTAATTCTAAGTATCTCATTCCATACTTTGATCCTTATTGTATTCTGTGCGATTATTCTAACTATCGAAAAACCCGGATTAGGGGCTCTGTTGTCCAGATTAAAGGCTGAAGATTAAGAAATTATTACTACATGAGAAAAATATTTGCAATCGGAGAAACTCTGCTTGACATAATATTCAGCAAAGGCAAGCCTCAGACAGCCAAAGCCGGAGGAGCAATGCTTAATAGTGCGGTATCGCTGGGAAGGATAAAGCTCCCCGTCTGTTTTATTAGTGAATATGGAACAGATGATATCGGAAATCTCGTCAATGACTTTTTAATTGAGAATGGTGTTGTTACATCAATGGTGAACCGTTTTCAGGATGGAAAAACAGCCCTCGCACTTGCATTCCTTGACGAACAGAATAATGCTCATTATTCCTTTTATAAAAACTACCCGCCCAAAAGGATGGTTATTAAAAAATCTCCTCCTTCAAAAAATGATATTGTCCTGTTTGGTTCTTTTTTCGCAATTGATCCCGAAATAAGAGAACAGCTAATGGGTTTTATCACGAAAGCTAAAGGGAATGGTGCAATTATAATATATGATCCGAATTTCAGGAAATCCCATCAGGATGAGCTGGAAAGACTGCGACCTATGATAATTGAAAACATGAAGGCTGCATCAATAATCAGAGGGTCAGATGAGGATTTCAGCAATATTTTCGGGGCAAAGAACCCGGACCAGGCCTGGGACAAAGTGAACAAGTATTGTAAATGCATAATTTATACAAATTCCTCAGCCGGAGTATATGTCAGAACAGACACATTTTCAGGGAAATTCCCTGTAAAGAAAATTAGTCCGGTTAGTACAATTGGTGCCGGTGATAACTTCAATGCAGGAGTTATTACTTCCCTTTTCATTGAAAATTTTAAGAAAGAAGATATCCAAAGTTTAGGAAAAGACCAATGGGAAAAGATAATCAGTTCAGGAGTGGAATTTGCATCAAATGTTTGCCTGAGTTATGATAATTATATCGACCTGGCATTTGCCAGCAAAT
>JAHEYW010000040.1:15638-17292 GCA_023251395.1 Bacteroidales bacterium | reverse complement strand
AAGTGTCATTTCTGAGGGGCATAAAATCCTGGTGTTCTCTTCCTTTGTCAAGCATCTTGATCTGTATGCAGATGTATTCAGAAAAAACAGGACAAGGTTTTCTATGCTGACGGGTTCCAGTATAAACAGGGAGAAAATAGTAAATGAATTTCAGCTTGATCCATCAAATAAGATATTCCTGATCTCTTTAAAAGCCGGAGGAGTAGGTCTCAACCTGACTGCAGCAGATTATGTTTTTATACTTGATCCATGGTGGAACCCTGCTGCCGAGCTTCAGGCTCTTAGCAGGGCGCACAGGATAGGGCAGGACAAGAATGTTTTTGTCTATAAGTATATCTCAAGCAATAGTATAGAAGAAAAAATAGTTCGGCTGCAGGAAAAGAAATCCAATCTGGCAGAAACTTTTATCCAGAGTAATAACCCGTTAAAAGATATTGATCTGAATGAGATACTGGATATAATAGGCTAGGAATTTGAAAATTTGACAATGTAATTAAGGAGATCAGGAGAATAACCTTCCATTCAATCCAATAGATCCAGGGTCAATAAAACACCGATAAATTGATTAAGTTTGTCGTTTAATTAAACATTATACTATGCTTCAGATTAAAGATCATCCGCTTTATGGTAAACACGACATTGACAGTGCTATGAGTTCATTCTGGGGTTTTTACAAAAGCAAATTTACTACACTTTTTCTTACATCTTTTGTTATGGCTGTAGTTGTTCAGTATGGTTCATCACACTACCTTAATCTTACTGAACTGCAGTCGGTAGCAGATCCCTCTTTGTTAATTGAGAAGATCAGGGAATACATTATTCCGATTATTGTAATTAGCCTTATTGGTCTGGTTTTCAATAATATCCTGCATTATTATATTCTCTTTAATCCTCTCGATGGAAGTAAGAATATCTTAGTCTCTGCGATGAATTCGCTTATGTACTTTATTCCTTATATTATTTTACTTATCATTCTGGCTTTTTTCGGATCTGTTGCTATTGCACTGGGTCTTTTACTACTGGTCGTAGGTGTTATCTTCTCTTTTATTTATCTGATGATGATCTCAATGTTTATAATGCCGGTTATGATGACCGAGGGTATTAATATCGGGAATACAATAGTCAGAACCATAAAGCTTTCACACAAGAATTTCTGGAATAATTTGGGCTGGACATCAATCTTCCTAATTATGATATTGATTTTTCCAGCGGTACTGTCTGGGTTGGTCATGCTTCCTTTTACCGGAAGTTTTTTCAAGTCCTTTTCCAACCCCGAAGCGGCTTCAAAGATTATGGAGATAACTAAAAGTCCGCTCTATATAGTAATGGTAAGCCTTATCAATGCACTTACGATGCCTGCAATTCCCATTTTTGCATTTCTACTTTATTTTAATGGAAGAGCAAGGGAAGTTGTCGCCCAGTCTCCTGTTTATGGAGATCAAGAATATAAAGTTAAAGTTGAGGATCTTTATGCAAAGCCAATTCCTGAGAATGAGGAGGATGTGAAAGGGTGAATGGGAGAATGGGAGAAGAACTTATAAAGAAGTAATCCGGAGGATGCGGAGAGTGACACAGAGTGGCAGATAGTAATTCTTCTCAGTAAAAATTAGCAACATAATTTAAAATTAGTATTTAGCAAAAGGAAATATATGAA
>JAHEYW010000040.1:0-15628 GCA_023251395.1 Bacteroidales bacterium | reverse complement strand
CAATTCCTGAGAATGAGGAGGATGTGAAGGGGTGAAGGGGAGAAGGGGAGAAGAACTTATAAAGAAGTAATCCGGATGATGCGGAGAGTAATTCTTCTCAGTAAAAATTAGCAACATAATTTAAAATTAGTATTTAGCAAAAGGAAATATATGAAAGTAGTTGGCATTAATGGCAGCCCGCGCAAGGGAGGAAATACTGAAATTCTTATTAAGGAGGTGTTTAAAGTACTGGAAGCACATGGGATCAAGACTGAGATGATTCAGATCGGAGGTAAGAAAGTTAATGGATGCATCGCCTGCATGAAATGCAAAAAGAAGGGAGATGGCAGATGCCATCAGAACAATGATGTTATCAATGAAGCCATTAAGAAAATGATGAAAGCGGATGGGATTATTATCGGATCACCAGTTTATTTGGCTGATTTATCATCTGATATCAAGAGTTTTATTGATGTTGCCGGGTACGCACTCCGCGGTGCAGGAAGTCCGTTAAAAAGAAAAGTTGGTGCAGCCGTTATTGCTGTAAGACGTGCCGGTGCAATTCATGCATTCGATTCAATAAATCACTTTTTCCTTATCAACGAAATGATCATTCCAGGATCATCGTACTGGAATATTGCAATTGGCCGTGAGAAAGGTGAAGTTCTTAAAGATGAAGAAGGAATGAAAACAATGAAAACCCTTGGGGAAAATATGGCCTGGCTTCTAAAGAAAGTCAGAAAGTAAAAAGTAATACAAGGAGATACTTTCTTAATTTATTTCGGTTTGGCAGTTGCAATGATCATTTTGGAATTGAGCCTGTTGCCAAGGGAGAGTACGTCCACCAGATCCTGGATAGGCAGCGAGTTATCAAAGCGCAACATAATAAAGGCTTCAGGGGTTGTCTTTAATTCCTGTTTTAACTGTTCCTCCAGCTGAGCAAAATTAACCTGTGTATTATTGACATAATAAATCTTGTCTTTAGTCATTGTCAGGTTGATCTCTTTCTTCTGAATTGTCTGACTGCTTCTGGAATAAGGCAGCGACACTTTTATCATGCTGGGATTCAATAATGTGGAAATAATTATAAAGAATAGCATCAGGAAGAACATGATGTCGTTCATTGAAGAAGTAAATACTTCCGGAGTCAGACTATTTTTCTTTCTGAGCTGGATCATTTTACAGGACTTTTTAACAGATCGATGAAATTCATGGCATTCCATTCAAGCTGATGAATAGCTTTATTTAACAGGATATTTAACCAGTGGTAACCAATATAGGCAATAATCCCAACTGTTAGTCCGGCGGCGCTACTAACCATTTTAACATATAATCCTGAAGATACTGTTCCGATGCTTACATCACTTGTCATCGAAATAGTAAAGAATATTTTAATTACGCCGATAATTGTTCCGAGAAATCCAAACATAGGGGCGATACCTGCAATTACTGCCAGTATCTGGATATTCTTTTCAAGGTTATATACTTCAAACTTACCAACAATCTCAATTGATTCTTCAATTTCCTTAATTGGTCTCCCAAGCCTTAATATTCCCTTCTCGATCATTCTGGCTATGGGCTTTGATGTATTTTTACATAATGCAAGAGCAGAGTCTGTCCTTCCGTCATAGATATAATCGTGAATCCGGTTCATGAAGTTTTCATCGGAAGTAACATACCGTCTGAAGGTAAGGTAACGCTCGATAAAAACATAAACAGCGGCGATTGAAAGGATTGCAATTGGGATCATAATTATTCCACCCTTCATGATCATACTCATAAGGCTCATAGACTCGGGAGCTGGCTGTACAGGCAGATTGGCAGCTGAAGCTACAGTTCTGTTCAGCGTGTCCAGTGTCTCAGTTATTGTTGCAAATAATGCTGTCATAGTGAATTGTTTACGTTATTTTATATCGCTGCCATAATGAGATTCAATATTGGTAGCCCGGGATCCGAATTATACAAAAATAAAAAACATACCTGTCAATACATGCAGATTGTTGATAAATTGAGGAATTCTTTTTAATGTTAACAACGAACTAAATAGTAATCATATTGTTAATTTTATGTGTTTTAGAAAAATAATTAATTGTGTCCACCACTTTAAACACTGATTCTTAAAACCAATATTATGACCCAAGCTAAATTAATTGGTTGGAAAAAGCTGCTGGATGGTTATCCATGGCATAACTGTGATGGATGCTATCCACTGCCTGCTTACTCTGAATATATGCCTTCTCCTCTGATTGGCCGTAAACCTCTTGGAGAGATCGACCGGGAAGTATTTGATGAGTCAGATCCATACGGCTGGCATATTACAGAGATTGAAGAGGAATATGAGCTGAGGCCGGGTCTTATTCACGCTGGTAATCAGGTTATAAGTAACATTATTAAATTGGGTAAAGGACAAAAGGAGAATCATATTCAGGGACACAAAGGACAAAATCTGATGGATAATCCCTTCTGGCCGGATGAACTGGCCTCAAAGGCTGATACTCTTCATCACGAAAAGTTTGTTACCCTTCTGCCGCTGATGCTTTCCAGGACCCAGGACGATAAAGGAAGAGTTACATGGACTTTATTTGGCAACAGTATAGATGACCCGGAAGTTTCATTCTGGAAAAGCTTCTTCATTTCACCTGAAGAGGAATCAGATACTGAATCCTCAGTTTCTTTTTTCACCGGATTACTTGGAAAAGCATACGGTGAAAAGGCAACTGGTAAGGAAGCTTTGAAAAAAGCCGGATTTAGAATTTTGCCCTCAGGTTCAAAAACCAGGTTTCCATCCTGGACGAGTGAATTTATAGTAAATGATAAGGCCGATTTCACATCGGTCAGGTACCTTGTTTCCTTCAGACCTTTTTCAGATCTTCCACTTGTAGTCAAGGAACTATATCTATCTGGTAACCTCAACCTCATTCCATTTCCGGGAAGTCTGGTTTTCTGGGGGATGAAGAACTATAATAAGCTCAGTGAAGAGTTTCCTTTGGCAGGCCAACTGCCAGTCTTACATCTGGTTTCCAGAAACCGTGGACTCTCAGGTTTGAGAGTTACACAGTCTGGCTGGTTTCATGAGCCTCACTTACAAGGTATAAAGCATGAAATGGATGAGGAGCTGATCAATAACCACTATCATAGGACAAACCGCTGGCAAAAGATACACCGTTATCAGGACGAACTTAATGAGATCAGCGATAATATAAAGATTGCCAGGGCTTTATTTAGTACAGATCCTGAAGCTATGGGTCTTTATGACAAACCACTCGCCAGAAACAGCCATATCTGGACACACGATTTCAAGATACTGCTTGACGGACCGAACTCTGATCACAGCAAGATCAAGGAGATAGAAAAGATTATTCTTAAGGGAGGATTATTTGGATACCGGTTTTTTTATCCACCAATGAGAACCGGCAACTATCATGTATTCTGGCACAGACCACTGGTTGGTTATCTTTCCAATGATAACAATATAGTGATCGATCCTGAAGCATTGTCAGGATATATTTCCGGCTATCATGTTCAGGACAGGAAAATGTCTGAGCCAGTTGAATTATGGCCGAGGTTTCGCAGACGACCCATTTATCTTCTGGCACTTCATGGTTTCAATACTGCAAATGACCATTATGCAAATCAGACCTCAAAGAATATCCTGGCTCTTTTCGACAGTTGGAACAAACAGGGAAGAAAACCATTATCAAGATCATACGCACACAAGCTCCTTCACATTTCCAAACATAAGTCATTTGATCACTGGCTCGATGAATTGCTGATTCACAGCAAAACACAGGAGATACATGATCAGATGCGGAAGGAACTTGATAAAATCATTGAACCGGAGTACATTAATAACCTTCCTGAACCAATTACATACAAGGAAACAGCAACCCGGAGTTTTGAAGTCAGCTGGTGGAACGAAATCAAGTTTCTTGCACATGGGGATTTTATTTATAAGGACAATGCCGATTTAGCTGCAAACGGTACAAGCAATCTCAACAACGGGAAACATAAAAGACATATTGAGCCACTTGGTGATTATTTTATCTCGCGATATCGGAAAGTAATAGAAGAGGCAGGAATGACCGGGAATGCATTATGCGGTGAATTACCATTTAAATGGCAGACAGACTTTGATTTTTCAATCTTCGGGGGATGGACGGGAAATCAGAAAGGTACATTATATGAAAGAAATATTATATTAGTTATTCCGGGGAAGAACAGGAAGGAAGCTGTTATTCTCGGCGACCATTATGATACTGCCTATATGGAAGATATTTATGAGAAAAGCAGGGGAGGAACAGGAGCAAGAATGGCTGCTAACGGTGCAGATGATAATTATTCTGCCAGCTCAACACTTCTATTGGCTGCTCCAGTTTTACTAAAGCTTTCAAAAGAGGGTAAACTTGAACGTGATATCTGGCTTATTCATCTTACAGGTGAAGAATTCCCGTCTGATTGCATGGGGGCAAGAAATCTGAGCAGAACGATCATAGAGAAAAATATAAAGATGAAAGATTCTGACGGCTCATGGATCGACCTGTCAGAAACAAAAGTCAAAGGTGTATTTGTCATGGATATGATTGGTCATAACCGTGATAACGACCATAATATCTTCCAGATCTCTCCGGGTAAAAGTGCAGCATCAATAAATTGTGCCCTTCAGGCTCATATTGCAAATATGATATGGAATAAGGGCACCCGGGAGTGGAATAAGCAGCCGGAAAGGATGCATCTCGGGAAGGGGATCAGGATATCCGGAAATAAAGAAATTCCAGATGTGGCAAAATTCCTGGCTATAGAAGGGGAGGTAAGGACACAGTACAACCCGCATAGCTCAATATTTAATACTGATGGTCAGATTTTCAGCGATGTTGGCCTGCCGGTGGTTCTGTTTATGGAGAACTATGATATCAACAGGACAGGTTATCATGATACCCATGATACGATGGAGAATATTGATCTTGATTACGGTGCAGCATTTGCAGCAATAGCAATAGAGACAGTTGCCAGGATGGCATCAATAAAAGGTGACTAAACCCGGATTTTAATATTTCAAAAGGATTTAAAAAGTTAAATAAATAAATAAGCTATGGAACTAACATTCAGAACTAAACCGGTTATGGCAGATATTCAACGGGTAAGGGAGATGGCTGTATCAACCAATTTTTTCTATGATCATGAAGTTGAGGTTGCTGTTGAACTAGTTGAAGAAGGGCTGAAGCACGGGCCGGAATCGGGCTATCATTTCGTTTTTGCAGAAATTGATGGTGTTACTGCTGCATATTCGTGTTTTGGTCATATTGAAATGACGAAATCCTGCTTCGATCTTTACTGGCTCATTACTCACAATGATTACCGGGGTAAAGGCATAGGTAAAAAGCTTCTTGATGTGACATATGCTGAAGCTAAGAAGATGGGATGTACGATTATCATTGCCGAAACATCCGGAAGGGATCATTATAAACCGACACAGGCTTTTTATATTAGTGCAGGTTATACTCTGGAGGCAACAATCCATGATTATTATGACAAGGGTGACGACAAGCTGATCTATACAAAAAGACTGGATTAAATTTTTCTTAATTGCCAGGAGAGCAGGGATAATTTATTTTCCAAGTATATTTAATACAGCGACATAGTAATCCTTATCTGCTGCTATTTCAGGTTTAGCCGAATCCAGTTTCAGAGAAGATAACTTCTCTGAAGGATTGACGACCACTGGTTTTCCGTCAATATATATCTTCAGGGGCATATTAAATCCCCTTACACAATTATTCCATCTGTAATTTAGGTTCCCGTTAATTACAGAAAATTCAAAAACAGGAATTCTCACATCTCTGAGATACTGATCAAAAACAGGTTTGAGGTTTATCCCGGTTTTTTCGATCAGGTAATTCTCGATCTGTTCGCCGGTAACTACCTTATGGTAAAAGTCCTTGTTCACACCTCTGAGTATTTCCCTCCATTTAGTGTCATTGTTTACGATTTGTCTGATGGTATTCAACATGTTACCACCTTTATAATACATATCGTGAGAACCCTCATTATTAACATTATAGTACCCTACGACAGGCTTGTCATTGTAAATATTTTTTCGGGTGCCCCTGCAATATTCTGTTCCGGCATCCTTGCCGTAATAATACTCAATGAAAAGACTTTCTGAATAGTTTGTAAATGATTCGTGAATCCACATATCAGCCAGATCGCTGTATGTAACATTGTTTGCAAACCATTCGTGACCTGATTCATGAATAATAATAAAATCCCATTTATCTCCCCAGCCGGTACCACTAAGATCTGAGCCCATATAACCATTCCGGAACCCATTACCATATGTTACGGAGCTCTGATGTTCCATTCCAAGATAAGGTGCTTCGACCAGTTTATAGCTGTCCCTGTAAAATGGATATGGACCGAACCAGTATTCAAATGCTTTTAGCATCTGCGGAGCCTGAACGAACTGTTTCTTTGCTTTCTCAAGGTCATCCCTGAGGACCCAGTAATCACAATCGAGTGGCCCGTTTTCACCACTGAATATTTCACCATACTTTACATAATCACCAATATTGATATTTACAGAATAGTTACTGATAGGGTTCGAAACGAACCAGTGAAATGTTTTTGTATTATTTTTTAATGTTTCAACTTTTCTTAGTCTCCCATTTGATACATCAGTAAGATTGGATGGGACGTTGACACTTATCAGCATGCTATCAGGCTTGTCATACATATGGTCCTTACATGGCCACCATATACTGGCACCCAATCCCTGGCATGATGAACCAATGAATGGCAAACCATTCTTATCCTTATTCCATGTAATTCCACCATCCCAGGGTGGTCTGACTGCAACTTTGGGTCTTCCTCCATAAGATAGAATAACAGAATTGATTGCTCCTGGTTCCTGTTTGTCGATCAGGTTTATAAAATGAGCATTACCGTCCTGCCTGATTTGCAGCGATTTTCCGTTCTGGATTGCTTTTATCAAAACAAGTGGCGACTGTAAATCTATCTGCATCACTGTGGAAGGCGAAATAACACGGTAATAAACAGTGTTTGTTCCTTTTATTGTACTGTCAGAAGGAGTAACAACAATATCCAGGTGATAGTATGTCAGATCCCACCATTTTCTTTCCGGAGTAATTGATCCCCTGAGTGTATCCTGATGTGAGAATTTTGGAATTTGAGCCGTCAATCCCAATTGTGAGAGAACCATAAGTAATAATGTGAACAGAACTGTATTTTTCATAAAGTCAAACGGTTTTTCTTTTGCTAAATTAGGATAATACTTTTGTATTAAAAGTTCTCAATTGAGATCAGCTCCATGTTGGTAACATCCAGCGCTGACAGCTTTCCATAACCTGATTCCTTTTCATAGACACAACCTGAGTCAATAGGGATAACTTTTGACTTCTGGTTTATAATACTTTTAATAAAATCAACAGTCTTAGGCCTGTGACCATGGATAATTGTTTTACCTGAAAGTAACTTATTTATATATGAAGGTCTGCTTTCCCAGATCATTCCATGAATATCCGAGAAAGGATCCTCAGCATTATCGTTGAATCCGGCGTGTACAAAAATATAATCATCAACTATTTCATAGAACCTGAGATTGGTAAAAAAATCAAGATACCTCCTATCTAATTGTTCAATATACTGTATTCCAAAGCTATACAATGTAATATTTCCATCATTCATGAGCCAGAGAGGAAGCATATTGGGATCTTTCCATGAATCAATCAGCATTGATTCATGGTTACCACATAGCGGGGTAACATCAAATCCTCTGTTTATCAGATCAATAATAAAATCAATGACCTCTTTGGACCTTTCTCCTCTGTCCACATAATCTCCAAGAAGAATAAGTTTGTCGGATTTGCTTAGATTTATTTTGTCTGTAACAAGTCTGTAAAATGGATTAAAGCATCCATGGATATCGCTTATAGCCAGAAGACGACCCATTTAGCAATTCTGATTATTTTTGCCTGTTACATTTCCTGAAAGCAGATCAAAAGCTCTCTTTCTGAAATAATCACCGGCAATATTATTTCTTACAAATATAATATCTATAAACTCCTCGACTTTCTTCATCGACTGTGATCTTCTTCTGTGAAGGTGTCCCTTAACAGGATGTGTATTCAGGAATGAGGGGGGGCTGAATTTCCTTGAAAACCATGGCAGGATTAATCCGAATGCATTCAGCCAGGCCTCACCTCTTGTAGTTCCTCCAGTCTGATATACTGAATCGCCTTCATCCTGAAGCTCATCGAAAATTATCTGCCCTATCCTGCCATCTTCCTGATGTCTGATCAGTGTTTTGAATAGATCAGAATCCTTTGATATAAAGTTTGTCCCAAGGACCAGATGAAAGGGGTTTATATAATAGTTGTGTTTAATATTTTCGTTCACAAGATAGCATGCTGTTTGAGCCGCGATTATACTTCCTGCACTGGAAGACAGGATAATAAGGGTGGTATTGGAATTTTTATTTTCAGGGATAATCTGACGGATCGCTGCTGATGTTATCGGGTTTTTGCCGGGTTCTTTCATCAGGTATTGCGCATGGTTTAGACCCCATGCAACATTAAACATAGGATATCTGAAATAAATCCCTTTGATGAGGCTGAAATTGTCCTCAAAGATTTTTGAAAGGAACTCAATGAGATTTCCAGTAAAGACATTGAATTTGTCATCCCTGGTTTCTCCGCCGGCAAAAAAAACAACATGATATTTTTGTTCTTCTTTCATAATTTCTTATTATTTCCAGGAAATCAAATTTATCCTTTTCTTCACACAGTCACTTATTGAAAGATCTGGTGAGCAGATTTAAGTTGTTTACATGGTAATGGGCTGGTATTCATCAGAGGTGTTTAGCCCTATCCGGATTGTTGTGTAAAAATCAGATACTGATATCTCTACATTACCTTTTTCAGGATTCCAAAAACCCCCCGGATAAAAGTCGCACTTGTTAGTACTTTTACGACCTGATCTGCAACAGGCTGGTCTTTACTTTTATAAGTCTTTCTTCCACCAGTTGTGGAGGTACCGTTTCCCTGGTCCCGCGATCTTCCTTTCCCCTGCACTTTCCCTGAAGCCTCAACATCTGCTTCTTTATCCATTATCTCAATTTTTCTGCTAAGCACTTCATATGCACTTTCACGATCAATAACCTGGCTGTATTTGCGTACCAGATCTGAAGATCTGTTTATGGAAGTGATTTCAGCAAGCGTAAGGATATCCATCCTGCTCATCGGGGCCCTGAGCATAGTGGCTGCAAGAGGAGTGGGGATACCTTTTTCACTCAGGGCGGTTACCAGTGCCTCACCAATACCAAGTTCAGTAATGGTTTCGTCGGTCTTATAATAATCTGAAAGCGGATAGTTCTCGGCTGTAAGTTTGATTGCTTTCCTGTCAATTGCGGTAAAAGCTCTGAGAGCATGCTGTACCTTTAACCCTAATTGTGCAAGGACTCCGTTGGGAATATCTGTCGGGTTCTGTGTTACAAAAAATATTCCTATACCTTTTGAACGGATAAGCTTTACAATATTTTCAATCTGGTCAAGTAATGCTTTGCTTGCCTGATTAAAAACCAGATGGGCCTCGTCGATGAAAATTATAAGTTCAGGTTTATCAGCGTCTCCTTTTTCGGGCATCTGACTGTATATTTCCGCAAGAAGAGAAAGCATGAATGTCGAAAATAGTTTTGGCTTATCCTGAATATCTGTATGGCGTAAGATGCTTATATATCCATTGCCATTTCTGTCAACTCTGAGCAGATCTCTTATATCGAAAGAGAGTTCACCAAAGAACAGATCTGCTCCCTGTTGCTCAAGCTCCATTATCTTCCGGAGTATTATTCCCGTTGATGAAGTTGAAACTTTCCCGTAATCTTTTTCAATTTCTCCTTTCCCTTCACCAGTAATGTACTGAATAACTTTCTTAAGGTCTTTCAGATCAAGTAGTGCCAGTTGTTTATCGTCGCAGTATTTAAAGATCAAAGCAATCACACCTTCCTGTATGTCGTTCAAATCAAGGATACGTGACAGAAGGACTGGTCCGAATTCAGATACAGTGGCACGCATTCTGACGCCCTCCTGTTGTGATAATGAAAGAAGCTCTACGGGAAATCCTTTAAATGAAAATGGCACTCCAATCTTTTCATGCCTCTCCTTTATAAATGGTTTCTCATCACCCGACATTGCAATACCACTAAGATCTCCCTTCACATCCATCAGAAGCACAGGGACCCCTTTTTCAGAAAGTTGCTCAGATATTACCTGTAATGTCTTTGTTTTACCTGTCCCGGTGGCGCCGGCAATAAGTCCATGCCTGTTCATAGTTTTCAAAGGTATTTTCACTTGTGTGCCAGTAACAGCCTCTCCACCAAGCATTGCACACCCAAGCAAAATACTATCCCCTTTACAGGAATAACCGTCGTTGATAATCCTTTTAAATGCCTCAATTCTATCCATATCCATTTTTTTAATTGATGTATTAAAAAAGTGATGCAATTTAGGTGTTTATTAAATGATTTTCAAAAATGTAGTGGAGATTGAAAATATTGATAGCTGTTATAAAAAAGTCTGAGGATATGAAACCAGTTGGTTTTTAACTTTTTAAACTAATTCTTAAAATGACTATCTTTGAAGTAAACGTAAATTAGACAAATTTATTTAGCTTGAAAATTTATCAGGTTCGAACCTGATTGTTAGATAGGATATACTTAGCTACAATAAAGGTGGCGGTATTTTTGTCTACACATCATTATAAATTAGAAAGAATTATGAAAACTAAATTCATTGTTTGTTCATTGTTATTTTTGGGATTCAGCATGTCAACCTTCAGCCAGGTTACAGAAGCCGAAAAAAAATTGCGCGCTTTAACAGCCGACTCGACTCAAGGCTGGAAAACAGGAGGTCTTCTTAATATCAGCCTGGCCCAGACATCGCTTACTAACTGGGCTTCAGGAGGACAAAACTCCTTCGCTGTCAATGGCCTCTTTAGTGTTTTTGCCAATCTTAAAAAAGGGAAGTCCCGCTGGGATAATTCCTTAGACGTTGGGTACGGCCTTTTAAAACAAGGAAAGGAATCCTTTCGGAAAACTGATGATAAATTTGACTTTTTATCAAAGTATGGCAGGGAAGCTTTCAAGAATTTTTACTATGCCGGTCTGGTGAATCTTAAGACACAAATGGCTCCCGGATATAATTATCCGAATGACTCTGTTCAGATATCTACCTGGTTTGCTCCCGGGTATCTTTTACTCGCTTTTGGTATGGACTACAAGCCAACTGCATATTTCAGTGCATTTATTTCACCCTTAACCGGAAAATTAACTTTTGTCAATGACAGAACACTTTCCAATGAAGGAGCATTCGGTGTAACTCCTGGAAAAAAGATGATGAGTGAATTCGGAGGATATATAAGAGTAATATATTCGAAAAGCGATTTCAAAAGTGAAATTCTAAAAAGTGTTTCTTTCACAACAAAGGTTGATCTCTTTACCAACTATCTTAAAAATCCCCAGAATATTGTTGTGAACTGGGAAAATCTTATTGGTTTTAAAGTAAATAAGTTTATTAGTGTAAGTATCATTACTGATCTTATTTACGATGACAAAATCATGATACCGTTTGACAAAAATGGTGATGGGAAAATAGCTCAGGGAGAAGCAGTAGGTTCAAAAGTTCAGTTCAAAGAAATTCTGGGAGTCGGATTCGCATATAAATTTTAATTTGATAATCTAAATCAGACAATATGAAACTAGTAGATGAATTTAAAGCCTTTGCCATGAAAGGCAATGTTACGGATATGGCTGTTGGTATCATTATCGGCGCTGCATTTGGCAAAATCGTGTCTTCCGTTGTAGGTGACATCATAATGCCCCCTTTAGGACTGCTTATTGGTGGTGTGAGTTTTACAGACCTGAAGGTTGTTATGAAAGCAGCAACTGCTACAAATCCTGCCGTTACCTGGAATTATGGTAACTTTCTTCAGGTGACGTTTGATTTTCTTATCGTTGCCTTTGCAGTATTCATGTTGATAAAGGCCATTAATGCTGCTAAAAAGAAAGAAGCGAAAGCACCTGATGTACCTCCACCTCCATCAAAGGAAGAATTACTTCTTACCGAAATACGGGATTTATTGAAGAAATAGTTTTTATCTAAGGTGCAGAGAACCGGTTTTACATCTCCATCAGTTTCTCCAGCGATATTTTATCAGCCAGGCTGGTTTCGCGAAATACCGCCTGCATTGCTTCGCGTGGGATAATATTTGTCGAGTTAACAAGCCAGAACAGGGTGTATAAGGCACAAAATCTGTTGCCCGCCCTGTTCCTGAATGATACTTTTGTTATCTCAGCTTCCGACTCAGGTGTTACCAGCTGATCATCAATAAGAATTCGTCCCTGTTTCATTTGCCTGGCAGTTTCACTGGAATAAGCCAGTCCGTCCTTCGATGTAATGATCAGTACATCAGGCTTTGTAATCCCTGTATATTGGATTGGTCCGGGTGATATTATCAGGTCTGCTGAAGAATATCCAACACCAACAGTAACCGGATAGCTACCCTTCTTTGTCACATTGAGTCCGGTTTTCATTGCAGCTTTTGCAAGAAATTCTGCTGCTGACTGGATCCCTTCGCCAGCGCTTCCGGAGAGCTGTATAGAAAGTTTTCTGTTTAGATTACTATTGAAACTTTTCTCAATTACCCTCATTTCAGAGATAAGGTTTTCTTGTTTTTGGCTTTGAAGATCCTGGTAAATTCTGCTTCTGATATTATTAAAAACCTTAATATCTAATCCGGCTTCTTTTACCACTGTGGCCAGCTTAAGTCCCGGATTTGATTTTACCCCATAACTTGTACATATCTCCATTACTTCCACAAGAGAAAAACCTTTTGTACTAAAAGCTTTTGCCAGTGAGTCAGAGTAATCCCCAACCCCCAGCACTCTCTCTGTATATGATGAACCAGCCTCAGATACAAGGTTGCAGATATCATAACCTGGTTTGTTGCTGCCCCTGGGTTGAGTGGGAGTTTTAAATCCGCAGGGTGTAAATTCTGATGGTTGCCCGCCGGTCATTCCATAAAGCATGTTATTGTGAACTATCACAGTAATATCCATTCCATAATGTGCACATCCTATCAGATGCTGCATACCTATTGTAGCCCCTCCATCGCCAATAAAAACAATAGTCTTCTTCTCAGGTGAATTAATCGCCATGGAAATACTACCAGCAAGAGCAAGGGATCTTCCATGAAGACCGTGAACAGTATGTGTAAGAAAAGATTTGTCTATAATACCATGGCATCCGATATCTGTTACCAGAACTACATCAAGAGGGTTATACCCTAGTTTTGCAAGTGCTTTTTCACAATTTCTTGTTACCAGAATGTGTCCGCATCCTTTGCAGAAAGGAAGTTCTGAATCGGTCAGATATTTTATTTCACTCATTTCAGTACCTCCTCAATTATTGCTTCCGGACTTATCATTCTGGAGATTCCGTTTACCCCGGAAACACCTTTTCTGCCATTTCTACCAAAGATCAGTTTCCTGAATTGTCCGTCAAGGTTCTCTTCAGCAATTATTATTCTTCTATATCCGGAAAGTATATCTATATAGATTTCGGGAACTGGAAGAATTGTTTTTGCAATAAGAAGGGAAACCGGCATTCCCTTTTCCGAAAGAATTGAAGCAGCTTCTGCCGCTGCCTGGGAAGAGATGTCATATGCAACGATCAACGTATCAGCAGAATCCTGTTTATTATACTCATAGAGTGTAAAAGAATCCAGGTGATTAATAATTTTATTATGAAGACGTTTCGTGTTGTTAATGGATTCGGGAGTTGAGTTCTGAATGATCCCTCTCATGTCATGTGTAGAAGCTGTCAGCCTTACCTGGTGATTATTCTGACTTACAGGAAGGAACGGAGGAATCCCGTCGTTATCAGGTTTATAAGGCAAATATGGAACATCTCCTGAATATGATTTAAGTTGTTTCAATGTTATATCCTCCAGCCCCGAAATATCAAAGCTTGAAAGTGTCATTGCTATCTCTTTTGAGGTCATTAAAATAACCGGAGTTCTCAGCTTCATTGCTGTTTCAATAGCTGTTGGCGGTACATTCCAGCAATCCTTCATACTGCTGATTGCAAATGTTGGAAGCGGGTAGCCTCCTGATACCGTCCCGTGAATTACATTCAGATCTCCCATTGCTCCGGCAGTAGCTGTTCCTGTAGCCGGGCCAAGACGTTGTACAAGTATTATCAGCATCGGGAGTTCCATCATGAATGCCATGTTTATAGATTCTATCATGAGGGAATAACCCGGAAAAGATGTTGCAGTTACAGGGAATTTACCGGATGCAGAAAATCCTGACATCCATTGAAGTGTCGTAATCTCATCAGGTGCAGCCATCATCCTCGGGTATCTTTTACCGGCGTACGAATATAACAGGTTGGCAGGTGTAATAGGGTATCCTATGAATACTTCAGCTCCTGCACGGACGCATGCTTCTGTGATAAGCTCAGATCCATCCGTAAATATCATTTTCTTCATATCAGGCTTTTCAGTATTCATGGAAGTATCCGGGAATAGGAGAAAAAGTTAATAGCCAAAATATTTTTTTTGAAACAGAGTTGAAAATTAAATAATATTTGGGTCAATTAATAAGATCAGAATCATATTATTGATCAATAAGACTATTTCTACTTTGCCAGATTAGAAAAATCAGATTTATAGGTATTCTTTCAAATTTGAACTAAATTGATAATACTTCACATCATCAATATCTTCCGGTTCTGCTTATAGATTTCCCGGTTCTGCTATTAAATAAGCTATATATGTTGATTACTTTTGTGCAACAAAGGACTTGGGGTTATGTTTATTCAAATTCTGAAAGACGAATAGGATATTTAACAACTTAACCTCGTTTCCATTATCGTAAAAAATTTATTATGATTATTAAGGCGAATATTGCTTTGAGTGATAATGGGTTTGTTTTTAACCCTACCACAGGTGACTCATTCACTTTGAATAGTACGGGGAGAGAGGTGCTTCTGTTAATTAAAGAAGGCAAGAGTTTAAACCAGATAAGAGAGCTGATGATCGAAAAATACGAGGTTGACAGAATCATATTGGAAAGATACCTTGAAGATTTCGTTAATGAACTCGCCTCAAATAATCTTTTTGAAGAATGAACAAACGGCGGAAGATACATCTTGCTGTTACAGGTCTGAATAATATCGACAGTCCGGGTCCAGGTATTCCGGTTATCAGAGGAATAAAGGAATCAAATGAGTTTGATGTCAGAATAATTGGTCTGGCTTATGAACACCTTGAACCAGGCATCTATATGAAAGATCTTGTGGATAAAGCTTATATGATTCCGTATCCTGCTGAAGGGAAAGAAGCGCTTTTTAACCGTCTGCTTGAGATCCATAAGAAGGAGCGAATTGATGTTATAATTCCAAATTTTGATGCTGAACTATATTCCTTTATTAAGCTCGAAAAGCTGCTTGAAAGGGTTGGAATAAAGACGTATCTGCCGACTCTTGAGCAATTTGAGGAAAGAAATAAATCCAATCTTCGGGCTTTTGGTCTGAAATACGGAATTAATGTTCCAGACAGTACTGATGTATATAGTATC
>JAHEYW010000039.1 GCA_023251395.1 Bacteroidales bacterium | reverse complement strand
TATCAATAAGCATAGTGGCATGCTTGGAGTTTCAGGCGTTTCTTCCGATATGCGTGAAATTGAGGCAGCTGCCGCGCAGGGCAATGAAAGAGCGATACTGTCCTTAAAAATGTACGATTATCGTATTAAGAAGTATATCGGGGCTTATGCGGCAGCTATGGGTGGAGTGGATATTCTTGTATTCACCGGTGGAATAGGCGAAAATGGTTGGGAAACACGTGAGAATATTTGTACAGAACTCGAGTTCCTGGGAATTGAGTTTGATAAGGATAAGAATAAGGGTGTAAGAAGTAAAGAAGTTATCATCAGCAAGGATAAGTCAAAAACAAAAGTTGTTATCATACCTACGAATGAAGAATTTGTGATAGCTTCGGATACACAGGAAATAGTCCAGAAGATCAAGTCTTAGATAATAACTAAAATAATGATATGGTTCTAAGAAAGCTTGAAGATTTAAGAGAAATAATTGCCAATGAACCGGTAAAGAAGCTGGTTCTTGCTGCAGCCCAGGACCAGCACTCCCTGAGTGCAGTACTGAGAGCCTGGAAGAACGGGATTATTGAGCCGATCCTGATAGGAGATAAGGAAGGAATACAGAATATCTCTGTCTCAAATGGTTTTGATATCAGTGGTCTGAGGGTCATTCATGAACCTGATACATATAAGGCTGTTGAAATGGCAGTCAAAATGGTAAGTAATAAGCAGGCTGATGTGTTGATGAAAGGAAAAGTAGGCACGTCTACGCTTCTCAAATGTGTACTTAATAAGGAATGGGGTCTGAGGACCGGCAATCTCCTTTCACATATTGCGCTTTTTGAAGTGGAAACATACCATAAGCTTATTGCTGTGACCGATGTGGCAATGAATATAGCTCCAAATCTTCAGGACAAGATTGCAATTGTAAATAATTCCGTTTCCTGCCTTCATAAACTCGGTATCGCAAAACCAAAGGTTGCGGTTCTCGGAGCTGTTGAAATGGTAAATGAGAACATGGAAGCAACATTGCATGCTGCATTGCTGTCGAAGATGAATCAGCGCGACCAGATAAGGGATTGCATCATAGACGGACCTCTGGCATTTGATAACGCTGTAAGCGTGGAAAGTGCTCAACATAAAGGCATCAGAAGTGAAGTTGCGGGTGACACAGATCTGTTGCTCATGCCTGATATTGAGGTAGGTAATGTACTTTATAAATCGTTGGTTTTCTTTGCTAAGGCAAAGGTTGCTTCTGTAATCTTAGGCGCACAGGCACCCATTGTACTTACATCAAGATCAGATTCCGAACAAGCCAAATACGACAGTATAATGCTTGCAGCAGCAGCAAGCAAAAAATGAAAAAATGATAAAATCTCTCGATAAGATGGTCGAGAAGGTACTTTCACTTGAAAGAAAGTATCGTATCGCTGTAGCCTGGGCGCAGGATCCCAATACCTTGCTTGCAATACAGAAGGCAGTTGCCAGTGGTTTTGCTGAAGCTATAATGATCGGTAACCGAAAAGAGATAAGGCAGCTCTGTAAGTCTCTGTCAATCAACCCTGATTCTCTTAATATTGTCGATTCTGAGAATGAAGGCAAAGCCGCTAAAGAGGCAGTAAAACTGGCTAACACAGGGCAGGCAGATATTGTAATGAAGGCACTCGTCGGTACTGACAAATTCCTGAAGGCTGTAATGGATAAAGAAAATGGTATGATGATACCTGGTGCAACATTGACGTATGTCTGTACCATTGAAATACCTGCCTATCATAAATTACTTTTCGTCACTGATACAGCTGTAATTCCTTTTCCAAATCTTGACCAAAAGGTTGCAATGGCTGAATATGCTATCGATATGGCAAATCAGTTTGGTGTTAAAAGACCAAAAATTGCGTTAATCGGCGCTTCTGAAAAAATGAGTCGTCACTTTGAAAACTCCGTTGACTACGCTATAATGTGCAAAATGGCTGACCGTAAACAGATTAAAAATTGCATCATGGATGGTCCGCTGGATATATTTCTTGCATGTGACAAAAAAAGTGTTGCAATAAAAGGAGTAGATACTCCAATCAACGGAGATGCAGATATACTTTTATTTCCATCACTCGAATCTTCCAACCCGTTTTATAAAGGATTGATGCTTTTCGGTAATGGTGAACTTGCAGGATTAATAAGAGGTACAACAAAACCAGTAGTAGTGATGTCGAGAAGCGAAAGTGAAAAATCTAAATACTACTGTATTGCACTTGCCTGCCTTATGGCATAATTTTGTAAACTGAATTACATTTATCTGATCCTTAAATGGTTAAAAGATTGATTCTGGCAATAAATCCTGGTTCAACTTCGACAAAATTCGGGTTGTTTGAAGAGGAGATTCTTGTCTTTGAAAAGACTCTGAGACATTCTGCTGAAGAATTAGCCGGATTTAAAAAAATCACAGATCAGTTCTCATTTAGAAAAGACCTTATTATCAGAGAGCTAACAGAACGTGGCATCGATTTTTCGTTGATTGCTGCTGTTGTTGGCCGGGGTGGACTTGTTAAGCCAATTGAATCGGGTATCTATATTGTCAATGAAGAAATGAAAGAAGATCTCAGGAATTCCAGGCTCGGGGAACATGCCAGTAATCTCGGTGGTCTTATTGCTGATGATATTGCATCTTCACTCAAAGGGGCAGTAGCATTCATCGTTGATCCGGTAGTTGTTGATGAATTGCAACCAATGGCAAGATTGTCAGGTCTGCCTGAAATCGAACGCATGTCCATATTTCATGCGCTTAATCAGAAAGCCGTTGCCAGAGCTTATGCTTCCTCTATCGGAAAAAAATATGAAGAGCTTAATCTTATTATCGCTCATATGGGTGGTGGTATTAGTGTGGGTGCCCATCGTAAGGGAAAGGTAATTGATGTTAATAATGCCTTTGGTGGTGAAGGTCCTTTCTCACCTGAAAGAGCAGGAGGACTGCCTTCTAACCAGTTGCTGGATCTCTGCTTCAGTGGAAAATATTCCAGGTCAGACCTTAAATCTATGTTAATTGGGAAAGGTGGTATGGTTGCATATCTTGAAACCAATAATTTTAAGGAAGTCTGCGAGATGGCCGAAAAAGGGGACCAGAAAGCTGCACTGGTCCGGGATGCTTCAGCATACCAGATATCAAAGGAGATAGGAGCAATGGCCGTGGTTTTGCAGGGCCATGTTGATGCTATAATTCTGACCGGAGGCATGGCTTACCAGGAGACAAATGCAAAACAAATATCCTCAATGGTTGATTTTATTTCAAAGGTGGTTGTTTATCCCGGGGAAGATGAGCTCAGGGCACTAGCATTTAATGGACTTCTTGCCCTGAACAAGGAGATTGAAATTAAAAACTATACTTGATCTTTTTGGTGAAGTAATAAACTAATATCACCTTAATATCAAGGTGTTGTCAGAGAAACGGGTAAAATCTTACCATTAAAGACTCTGCCACCATTAATTGCAAAATCAGCCACAAATTTTCCCATTTCTTCAGCAGTAACTGGAGCCTTATAACCGGGGAAAGCTTTCTCCAGCATCTCTGTCCCGGCACTTCCAAGAGCCAGGCAGTTCACAAAGATTTTCTTTTCATTCAGTTCTCCGGCAAGACATTCTGTGATACAGGCAAGGGCGGCCTTTGATGCGCTATAATATGATAGTCCGGGAAATTTGGCACTCCCCTGGTAACCTCCCATACTTGAAATATTCACAATATGCGAATTCGCTGACATTAAGGGTATAAGCGATTTAATAATTATCATCGGGGCAAAGAAATTTACTTCCATCATTTCTCTTGCCTGATCTTCAGTTGTTTCAACGAATTTGCGGTTAACCAGGGTTCCGGCGTTATTTATCAAAACATCCACACTGCTAAATATTTTTTCAACACCAGATCTGAACTGATCAGGGTTTTTATGCAGCTCGCGAAGATCAATTGACAGGTAACGTATGTTTTTGCTGGGGGCATCTTCTGAAACTTTCGAAAGAGTTTCATTTCTTCTACCTGTTATAAGTATATTGTTCTTGCTGTCATGGGCTAGATGCAGGGCTGTCTGTTTACCGATGCCATTTGATCCTCCGGTGATTATAATATTCATTTCAGTTTGAAATAATAGTGTCGAATATTTCGTTTATTTGTGACTAATCATTCCAAAGTTAATAATAACTTGTATTGAAAGTGATAAATTTGAAAAATGATTATTAAAATACAATGAGGAAACTACTGATAATTAGCGTGTTACTTTTTGTGGTTTGTTCAGCCGGCGGACAGGAAATAGAGGAGGAAGCTCCTCCTGTCAGTCAAAGGTTCTTCTTTGGTGGTAATTTTAACCTGCAGATAGGAACTTATACAAATATTGAAGTTGCTCCTATTGTAGGCTTCTGGCTTTTACCAAAACTGGCAATTGCGGCCGGACCAAGTTACATTTATACAAAGGATCCATATTTCGGAGATACACATATCTTTGGTGGTAGGGCTTATCTTGAGTTCCTTGTCTTCAGGGATCTGGATAAGTTCATACCCGTAGGAGTGCATACCGGGTTATTACTCCATGCTGAGGATGAGGCACTTAACATGAATCCATACGAGTACGGTTCAAGTTCTATTGATATAGGAAGAACAACAGTTAACACCCTTCTGGCCGGAGTTGGTATCAATCAACAGATTGGCAACAGGGCATCGGTAAATTTTCTTGTATTATGGGCCCTGGATAATTCTCCATATTATACCTACTCCAATCCGGTAATCAGGATAGGTTTCCAGTTCTGAGTAAGTGTTATTTTTAATAAGTTGTCTGGCAGGAATTTCCGGATTATATCTTTTATGCTAATTTTGCTCCCTTTAAATTAAAGAATAAACGAAAGATGAAAATCGATAAATATTCAATGGTTTCTCTTATCTATCAGCTGAGGGAAAAAAATGAGAATGGCAGGATGCTGGAGGAACTTAGTGAGGAGAGACCTCTTAAGTTCCTTTATGGAAGCGGCAGGCTATTGCCGGCTTTTGAGGCAAATATACTCTCACTCTCAACAGGTGATCCATTTAACTTTAACCTTGATGCGGAAAATGCGTACGGAAGCAGGAGAGAGGAAATGATAATTGATGTGCCAGTTTCAGTTTTTGAGGTTGATGGAAAGATAGATGAGAATATCTGCAAGGTAGGAAATGAAGTTCCTATGACCGATGGCGATGGAAATCCTTTTTATGGCGTTATAATCGAAATCCTTTCTGACCATGTAAGAATGGATTTTAACCATCCGATGGCGGGGGTTGATCTTCATTTTGCCGGCAAAATCCTTGAGGTACGGGAACCAAGTGATGAAGAGCTAAATGCACCCAGTTCCTGCTCTGGCTGTTCAGGCCATGATCATTCAAGTTGTGGCGGTTCTTGCAGCTAAAGGCTGGTAAATCCGGGATTTTTTCCAATATTTACCAAAATATGAAATCAATCCTTACCCGCCTCATATGAAACGATTCTGGAAGTATTTTCCTTATCTCCTGGCAAGCATAATTACAATTACGCTTTTCCTTCTTGTAATTAAGGCAAATAATCTGTTTGATATCTCTCCGGTTATCCTTGCTGTATTCAGGATCCTGAGCGTTATGCTTCTTTTTGTTTACGCTTTCAGAAAAAGATCGCTTACCACATGGATCCTTGTCAGTATGGTAGCAGGAGCGGAGTTCGGATACGATGTCCCGTCTGTCGCAAAAAACCTTCAGGTCTTCAGTGATATCTTTCTGCGACTAATTAAAACCATAATTGCACCACTACTGTTTTCTACCCTGGTTGTTGGTATAGCAGGACATTCCGATATTAAGCAAATAGGCAGGATGGGGTGGAAATCACTTCTTTACTTTGAAATTGTTTCAACAATTGCACTGTTTATTGGATTGGCAGCGATCAATATCGGAAAAGCGGGAATAGGAGTCGTTCTGCCACCAAACCCGGGATCAGCTCCAATTACCGGCGTTAAGGCCCAGACAACTGCTGAATTCATACAGCACATTTTCCCGGAAAACATAGCCAAAGCAATCTATGACGGACAAATACTTCAGATTGTAATTTTCAGCATAATCTTCGGTATAGCTGTTGCAATGCTGAAAGATAAATACAGAAGCCCTATGCTAAGATTCAGTGAAAGTCTGGCTGAAGCTATGTTCAAGTTCACGAATATTGTTATGTTTTATGCCCCTGTCGCTGTATTTGCAGCCATTGCATACACAGTAGGTCATATGGGACTCGATATACTATATAACCTCTTTAAATTGCTCGCCACGCTTTATGTGGCACTAATAGTTTTTCTGGTGTTCGTGCTGCTGCCGATCGCTCTTATGTTCAGGATCCCGGTCAGACCATTTATCAAAGCAGTATCCAAACCTGCAACAATAGCTTTTGCCACGTCAAACTCTGAATCTGCACTTCCCTCAGCAATGGAATGCATGGAGCAGTTTGGTATTCCGCGAAAGATTGTTGCTTTCGTGATACCCACAGGATACAGTTTTAATCTCGACGGTACGACCTTATATCTATCGCTGGCATCAATCTTTGTTGCACAGGCTGCCGGAATCGACCTTTCATTTGATAAGCAGCTCATCATCTGTTTTACGCTCATGCTTACGAGTAAAGGGGTAGCAGGGGTATCCAGAGCATCGCTTGTAATATTGCTGGGGACTGCAGTCAGCTTTGGTCTGCCAGTCGAGCCAATTTTCATCATTCTGGGAATAGATGTTCTTATGGATATGGCGAGAACCTCAGTAAATGTGATAGGTAACTGCCTGGCTACAGCTGTAGTTGCCAGATGGGAAAAAGAATTTGACGACAAAGCTGCCAAAGAATTCAAGCTGGAATAGAAGATACAAGGCTCAGGCTTTGCCTACCGTATCCACCAGCCGGTGGAGAAGGTGGGGCTCATAGCTTATAGCATAAGGTAAAAGTAACATCTTAAGAAGCTTCTTAATCACACATACGGGGATGGAGTGGGCCAAATTTATTCATTTATTATACCCGGAATAGCTTCTCTACAATCATATATTTGAAGTTTAGCAGGAGTTAACCTGCAAAAATCTGATTCTCCTTTTTTTTCCAATTATTTTTCCAAAGAAATATTTCCCATGCAGGGCAGGGGTGATGAACAAATGTCAATTTACAATCATAAAGTGAAATTTACATTATTAATTTAACAATGTAATTAAGAATTATACTGATGTATAGTTACAATGTTAAACTTTTGGAGGATTTATTGGTTCATCTGGTTATATTACAAAATATCAGCATATTATATCAGCTATTGACATAATATCCATTGAAATAATGAGGTTTTATGCTCCATATTCGCCAGAAATGTTTAGAAATAGATCTTATATATCTATATACCAGGTATATAAATATCTAATCTTAATATATACTTTAAGTATGCAACTATATTAAGTGCTTATTTATCAGATTTGTACTAAACCAATACAAGAGTTATATATCGACACATAATCCTGATTAACAAATGTAATCAATATTAATTCACATATGTAATTTGAAATATAGTTACATTTGTAAAACACTATTTTCTAAATGAAAGACAGGATTCTGGAGTTCCTTAAAGCTGAAAATAAATCTTCTGCAATATTCGCTGAGGAGATAGGCGTTCAACCTTCCAGTATTTCTCATATTCTTTCAGGGAGAAATAACCCCAGCCTGGATTTTGTTCTTAAAATGCTTAAACGTTACCCCGATTTATCAACTGATTGGATATTGTTCGGAAAAGGAACAATGTATATTGATTTAAATCAGCAAGGCCTGTTTGCGCCAGAGGAAAATACCGGCAGAGAGCCTGTGAATAAGAAATTCGAGTTCATTCCTGATAATCCTTTGAAAAAAGAGCCTGTAAAGACCCTGAATTTTCCTGAGCAGCCCGATATTCCAGTGCCAGGTAATAATAAAAGAGCCATTAGGATTGTTTACTTTTTCGAGGACAATACTTATAAGGAGTATTTCCCTGATGAACATAAATAGTATTCTTCATTATTTACTTCTGAATACTTTTCAAAGTTGTTCATTAAAGTTATCTTTGGCTAAATTTCTGCTTAATGACCAAGTCAGTCCGTAATTTTCAATTAATTGATAATAAGAGTATTAAGAAAGATTTTTACGTACTTGAATTATCATCCGGACAACCATTACCTGAAATTTTACCGGGACAATTTGTACAGGTCAGGGTCGACGACAGTAAAGAAACGTTCCTCAGGCGGCCGTTTTCTGTTCATGACGTAGATTATACAAGGAATTCATTAAAACTTCTGATTCAGATTGCAGGTAAAGGCACGAGTTCACTTTCAGAAAAGAAACCCGGAGACTTGTTAAGTCTGGTTGGTCCCCTGGGAAACTCCTTCTCGCTGCCTGAAAACGATGACAGAACGCTTCTTGTTGGCGGAGGATGCGGGGTTGCTCCTTTACTATATCTTGCAAAATATTTAAAATCACATAAACGCGAGTTTGATATCCTGATGGGATTCAGAAACCGAGATCGTATTATTGAACATGAAGAATACAGAGCACTGTCAAATGTTTATTTAACCACAGAGGATGGATCAGAAGGGGAAATAGGATTTGTTACCCAGCATTCATTACTAAGAAAAGAGAAATATTCAAGGATCTATTGCTGCGGGCCAGATGCAATGATGAAAGCTGTAGGAAAATTTGCCAATGAGAACCAGATCCACTGTGAAGTCTCTCTTGAAAACCTTATGGGTTGCGGCTTTGGCGTTTGCCTTTGCTGTATCGTTAAAACTGTGGATGGTAATGTCTGCAGTTGTACTGAGGGACCAGTATTCAATATTAAAAGACTGATATGGTAAATCTTGAGGTCAATATTGGCAAAACTACTTTTAAAAATCCAGTCCTGACCGCTTCCGGAACATTTGGTAATGGATCTGAATTTGATGATTTTTTTGATGTAAGCAGGCTTGGCGGAATTTTATTGAAAGGAACTACACTTGAGCCAAGGGAAGGAAACCCATATCCAAGAATGGCAGAAACTCCATCAGGTATGCTTAATTCAGTAGGTCTTCAGAATAAGGGCATCGACTATTTCGAGAAAAATATTTATCCTAAAGTATCACTATATAAAACGAACGTAATTGTCAATATTAATGGCAATTATATTGAGGAATATGTTGAACTGGCCTCAAGGGTCAATAAACTGGACAATATTGCTGGTATTGAATTGAATATTTCCTGTCCGAATGTGAAAATGGGAGGTATGGCATTTGGTACAAATGCTGCTTCTGCCCGTGAAGTAACAAAAGCTGTCAGAGCAGCCTATAATAAAACATTGATTGTCAAGCTTTCTCCTAACGTTACCAGTATAGTCGATTTTGCCAGAATTGCTGAGGAGGAGGGCGCTGACTCGATCTCTCTTATCAATACCTTACTTGGAATGGCAGTGGATATCAGAACCCTGAGACCATCCTTGTCAACAATAACCGGCGGACTATCTGGACCTGCTGTTAAACCTATAGCCCTCAGGATGGTATGGCAGGCTGCCAAGGCTGTCAGGATACCTGTGATAGGAATTGGAGGAATAATGAACTCGGATGATGCGATTGAGTTTATTGCTGCAGGTGCCTCCGCTGTTCAGGTCGGAACAGCCTCATTCATCGATCCAATGGCATCTGTGAGAATACTTGAGGGCATTGAAGAGTACCTGACTACAAAAGGATTCAATGATATAAAAGACCTTATCGGATATATTAACCGAAAATGAAAATTTAAACTGTTTGTATCCCTTTCTGTTAATTTTCTTTTTATCTCTTCACCCAATAATTATCACAGACAAACAAAATCCTTCTTAAGATTTGATATTTTCCTGAAAATAATAATTATTTTTGGTTGAAATTTATAACCTAAAAGCAATAAATAGTTATAATCTTAAATTATTCTTCTCCATGATGACAGAAAATCTGCAAATTGATAATCTCGACAGGAAAATACTCGATATTATTACAAAGAATGCCAGGATACCATACCTGGAAGTTGCCAGGGAATGTGGTGTTTCGGGTGCGGCAATTCATCAAAGAGTACAAAGGTTAATAAGAATAGGCGTCATTAAAGGTTCTGAATTTAAAGTTGACCCGGTTATGGTTGGCTTCAGAACATGTGCGTATATTGGAGTTTTTCTGGATCATCCTGGGCACTACAGGGAGGTGATAAAAAAATTTAAAGATATTCCTGAAATCATTGAATGTCACTACACTACCGGTAATTATTCTCTATTCATAAAAGTCTATACCAAAGATAATGAACACCTCAGGATGGTCCTTACCGACCGGATCCAGACCATTCACGGGATCACAAGGACTGAAACTCTTATCTCGCTGGAGGAATCAATCAACAGACAAATTCCAGTTCTTTCAAAATAGTATTCGTTTTTGATTATTATTATCAGAAAAAAGAAGAGGGAGTCCATTTATGACTCCCTCTTTTTGTGATCCAGCTGGGGCTCGAACCCAGGACCCCATCCTTAAAAGGGATGTGCTCTACCTGCTGAGCTACTGAATCTCCTGTTTTTTGCGAGTGCAAATGTATTGTTTTTTTGTATTAAAGCAAAAAATAGCCATATTTTTATTTATCTGAACACATATTTTTTCCAAATGAAATAGATAAATTTAGAGTTAAGATATTTACTATTCAGATTATCGCTTTGAATATGCGAACATTATTTAAAGACAAGGTTGTTATTGTAACTGGTGCATCCTCTGGAATCGGAAAGGCAGTTGCAAAAGAATTTGCCAGAAACGAGAGCAAGGTCGTCCTTGCCTCCCGCTCAGAAGCTAAACTTAAGGATCTCGAACTGGAACTCAGAAACGCCGGTTTTGATGTTCTGTGTGTACAGACTGATGTTACCAAAGAAGAGGAGTGCAGGATTTTGGTAGAAAAGACAGTCCAGAGATATGGAAAAATAGATATCCTTATAAATAATGCAGGCATATCAATGAAAGCGTTATTCAAAGAGAGTGACTTGGCAGTACTGCACAGGCTGATGGATGTAAATTTCTGGGGAACAGTGCATTGTACAAAGTATGCATTACCATATATTCTAAAAGCCAGAGGTTCTCTGGTTGCTGTATCGTCTGTTGCAGGATTTCATGGTTTACCTGGAAGATCCGGATATTCAGCATCGAAATTTGCAATACACGGATTCATGGAAACGATCCGGATTGAACATCTTAAGGATCATCTTCATGTAATGATCATTGCACCGGGATTTACTGCAACCGATATCAGAAAACACGCCTTGCTTGCAAATGGCAAAGAACAGATGGAATCGCCACTGGATGAAAAAAAACTGATGTCCGCTGAATATGTAGCGAAATGGATATTAAAAGGAATCAGGAAAAGAAAACGGAATAAGATATTAACGTGGGAAGGAAGATTTACAGCACTATTCCAGAGAATAATACCTCACACTGTCGACTTTGCTTATTATAAATCTCTGTCAAGGGAAAAAAAATCACCTTTTAAATAATTGTTGCGTTCATCAAGCAACCTTTTAGCAGTCTTTTTTGTTATAGTTCAGAAGTGTATTTATTTTGTATATTTGAGATCATAAGAACAGAACCTAATTTATAAACTATGAACATAATTAATTCCAGACGACTAAAGACTGTATTTGTCTTTCTAATAATTTCTTCTTCTTTGTTTGCACAGTTAGCCAATTTTAGCTTTCTGCAAACCAGCGCTTCTGATGCGGGATTAATCATGAATAAATACATCTCCCCATATGCTAATGCCTTCGGGGCAGGATTAAGTGGTGGATGGTATAATACTGCAAAACCTCATAAATTTGGAGGATTTGATATTACAAGTTCCATTAGTGTGGGAATTGTTCCATCTTCAGAAGGTACTTTTAGTCTTTCAAGCGTATTAGGAAGTAACTTGAATAACTATACTGTCACTGGAACAGGAAACGCATCTACCGCTTCAGGGCCTGCCATATCTGAAACTACTTTAGCAAGTAAGTTAACAGTAAATGGAAATCCTGTAGCTAAGTTTGCACTTCCTGAAGGTGCAAACTGGAACTATATACCTGTTCCAATATTGCAAGTGGGAATAGGTCTTCCTTTAGGGTCTGAGGTAAAAGTAAGATATTTGCCAAAGATAAATCTTGGGAAAAATGGCGATATCAGTCTGTTTGGAGTTGGGCTGATGCATAGTATAATGCAATATATTCCGGGACATAAACTTTCTCCTTTTGATGTTTCTGTATTTGGAGGCTATACAAAACTTGAGGGAAACGTCAAATTGAAAATGCAACCAGATTATTCTTTCGGTGCTGTTAATAATTTTTCTGGAAATTTTACAAGTCCTACTGTATGGGATAACCAGAAACTGAATGTAACAGTTGCAGCTTATAATATAAGCGCAATTGCTTCGGTTAATCTTAAGGTGATAACGTTTTATGCAGGACTAGGATATAATAAGACCAATACAACTCTTAAACTGTCAGGCAATTTCCCGGTTCCTACCGCGGTCACTACTCCAACAGCTCGAGTTGAATATAATAACACAAGTTTAATAAATGTCGACACTTTTAATAAATACCTTGAAATAAAATCTGATCCCAAGTTGAGGGCAAATATTGGTTTCAGGTTAAAGCTTGCGATTCTCACAATTCATGTCGATTACACCAGGGCAATGTACAATGTGGTAACAGCCGGACTGGGTTTCTCATTCAGGTAGAACAAAAAACAAACTGAATATAAAATCTTCCCGGCTGGATAAAATCCTCCGGGATTTTTTATATTTCGCAACAAAATCTAGTAAAAGAAATTATCACAATCCTCAATTCGCTATCCGCTTCGCCGTCCGAAGCTTCAGCGAAGGTTTTAGCGAAGGATGGAAATCCGAAATTCACAAGGGTGGACTCAAAGACAATATATTCAAAATATAAAGCATTACTTCAGGCAGCTGAAGGTAATGTTGGGAAGGCCGATCTTAAAAAGATCCGGAAAGCATTAGATCTTGTTGTCGAATCCTGCAAGGGTAAAACGACCATAACCGGAGATTCTCTTATTAATCATGCACTTAATGTCGCAAGGATAATTGCAGGAGAGATGGGCCTTGGTATCACCTCCATTGTCTGTGCCTTATTGCATGATTCGCATGACAATCTTCCGGTTTCAAGGGAACAGCTAAGTCACGAATTTGGCAAAAATGTACCAGCGATTCTTGATGGTATTGCTAAAGTGTCAGGTGTAGAGTCTATGCAGGCATCATACCAGGCCGATAATTTCAGGAAGCTTCTGTTGAGTCTCGCAGAAGATGTCAGAGTGATCCTTATTAAGCTGGTGGAGAGACTTGAATATATGAGAAACCTGGATAAAGCGCCAGAAAAAGAGAGGTTGCCTCTTGCATCCGAAACTTACTTTCTCTATGCTCCATTGGCACACAGGCTAGGCTTTTATAATATTAAATCTGAGCTTGAAGATCTGGCCATAAAATATCTTGAACCTGATCAATATACAGTAATAAATGAAAAGATTAAGCAGACTGCTGCATCGCGAAACCGGTTCATCAGGGAGTTTTCTCAGCCAATAAAGGAAAAGCTTGATAAACAAGGATTTAAGTTTACAATTAAAGGCCGGACCAAATCAATTCATTCTATAATGCTGAAGATGAAGAAGCAGGGTGTGGAGTTTGAAGAGGTCTACGATCTGTTTGCTATCAGGATCATTCTGAACAGTAACCCGGAAAACGAAAAATCAGATTGCTGGCAGGTATACTCTGTAATTGCAGATCTTTATCAACCAAATCCCAGCCGCTTGCGCGATTGGATATCTGTACCTAAATCAAATGGCTATGAATCTCTTCATACAACTGTAATCGGACCACGTGGCAGGTGGGTTGAAGTACAGATCAGGACTGAGAGGATGGATGAAGTAGCAGAAAAAGGTCTTGCTGCCCACTACAGATATAAAGGTCAGAAAAGTGAAAGCGGTCTGGATAACTGGCTCACTAAAATGAGAGATATCCTCGAATCTTCAGAAAAAGAGGATTCTTCATTTATCGACCAGGTAAAATCTGGGCTTTACACTGATGAGATATTTGTATTTACCCCGAAGGGGGACCTTCGCCAGCTGCAGGCCGGATCAACTTTACTGGATTTTGCCTTTGACATTCATACTCAAATTGGTTCTAAATGCGTGGGAGGGAAGGTCAATGGTAAAAATGTAACTCTCAGGTACGTTCTGCAGAACGGAGACCATGTTTCTGTAATCACCTCAAAAAATCAAAAACCAAAGCAGGACTGGCTTTCATTTGTGATTAGCGCAAAAGCCAGGAACAAGATCAAGCAGGTATTGAATGAGGAAAAAGCTCTGGCTGCAGCAAAGGGTAAGGAGATATTGATGAGAAGGCTGAAAAACTGGAAGATTCAGTATGGCGACGAGGTAATAAAGAAATTGCAGTCATCATATCAGCTTAAAACTGCACAAGATCTATACTTTATGATTGCTGAAGAGAAGATAGATCTTCTGGATATAAAAGGAATTCTTATCAATGAGGAGAAAGAAGAAACTGAAATACAGGCAGCATCCATACCTGAAAAGGAATCAGTAGAATCTGCTAATATTCATTATTCTGATTTTCTTGTAATTGAAGACAAAGTGGATGGTCTGGATTACAGGCTTTCAAAATGCTGCAACCCGGTTTTTGGCGATAGGATTTTCGGGTTCGTGACAATTTCGGAAGGAATTAAGATCCACAGGACAAACTGTCCAAATGCCCAGTATATGATTGCAAAATATCCTTACAGGATTGTAAATGCTCAATGGACAGCCTCTAAGAATAATCCTTCCTTCAGAAGTTCAATCAAGATCACAGGTATTGAGGATATCAGCATTGTTAACAAAATCGCCGATATTATATCTGAATATAAAGTTACCCTGAGGAGTTTCAATTATGATATGGCTGATGGTGTATTTGAAGGAATACTGACATTAATGGTCCCTAATAATAACGTTCTTCAGGGAGTTATAAAAAGAATTTCGAATGTAAAAGGTGTACACAGGGCAATAAGGTCTGATACGGAAAAGACCTAAGAAATTTCGGATTTCGGATTTCGGATTGTGTATATAGACTTTGGACTTCGGACTTCCAACACCGGCTCCTCAATACCTGACATCAGGTTTCACCGGTAGTTTCGCCAGCTTTTCAACTTCAATTGAGGGATACCCGAATTCTTCGACCACTTTTCCAAGAATAAGATATGTCCCGTTGCCTTTAAATGGGTATTTGATAAGTGATTGCGGGAAATGTGTAGTATCAAAGAAGTTACCTTCAACATCTATAAAACATCCGAAGTTCATCCATTCCTTTTTGATGGTTTTGATATATTTGATGGTCACAAGATGACCAACCATCCTTACGGTTTTCCCTGCATGCGCCATCATCTGCAGGGATGTTATCTCACCTCGGTATTTCGTCTCCAGCATATCAAACCATGTGAAGCTGACCGGAAATCCAAGTAATTCTATTTCATCGTAAGCGTCCTCAAGCTTTCCCTGCTCAAGGTCCGGCAGTGAAAACTTTTTGACAGGAGGGGAGAAGAGTGATCTGACAGACTCATGCTTTTTGTTGTTATTCAGTAACATATGTGCTTCCCAGAGAAGAGATGCCTTGTTTTTTCCGGTAAATCTGAATGCCCCGGCCCTTATCAGAAGTATAGTCTGCTCAAGTCCAGGTGCAACCCTGGCAATAAAATCAGCGAGATCAGTGAACGGCCCTTCCCGTCTTACCTCCTCAATTGACCTGGCAATATTCTCCTGTAGGCTCATTATATGAATGAAGCCAAGGTATATCTCCTTGTCGTAAATGGTAGTTTTATAGTTACTTTTATTGATGCAGGGAGGTTGAATAATAGCTCCGCATCTCTTTGCTTCATGAACATATACCCATGTTCTGTAAAATCCTCCGAAATTGTTGATCACAGCAACCATAAATTCGAGCGGGTAATGTGCTTTTAGCCACAGGCTCTGAAAGCTTTCGACAGCGTATGATGCAGAATGTGCCTTTGAGAAAGAATAACCAGCAAATGATTCTATCTGCCGCCACACCTCTTTGGTAAGCTCATCGCTATAGCCTTTTTCATGGCAGTTTGAAAAAAATCTGTTCACAATCCTTTTCATCTCTTCCTTTGATCTGTGTTTGCCGCTCATTGCCCGTCGGAGAGTATCAGCATCAGCCAGGTCAAGCCCGGCGAAATGGTGACATACTTTCAGAACATCTTCCTGATATACCATTACTCCGAAGGTCTCCTCAAGCTGTTCTTTCATCACAGGATGCAGATAGGTGAATTTATCAGGGTTATGAAAACGATAAATATATTCCCGCATCATGCCTGAACGGGCAACACCTGGGCGTATTATTGAGCTCGCGGCAACAAGGATTGTGTAACTGTCGCATTTCAGCTTCTGCAGAAGGCCCCGCATAGAAGGACTTTCGACATAGAAACAGCCCTTTGTTTCACCGATCCGAAGATATTCTTTGATCTTTTCATCATCCTTGAATTTCTGGATAGCATGTATATCAACATCTATTGCCCTGTTCCGAAGAATTATCTCAGTACTTTCCTTTATGTGGCCTATCCCGCGCTGACTCAGAATATCGAGTTTCTCGAAACCGATCTCTTCGGCAGTATACATATCCCACTGGGTGGTCTGAAATCCTTTTGGAGGCATATCCAGTGCGGTGTAGCAGGTAATGGGTTCCTCTGAGATCAGCACGCCTCCTGCATGAATACTTCTCATATTTGGAAAATCAGCAATCTTAAGTCCTGTAGAGAAAATGATATCGGTTATCTCATTTCTGTTTGATTCAGCAGAAGGATTATCTATCAGATTATCAATGTCTTCTTTTGGGAGTCCATGTACCTTGCCGAGTTCCCTGACTATCGACTTTCCCCTGAAAGTGCTCATAGTACCGAGCAGGGCAGTGTGGTTATATCCATATCGTTTGAAGATATAATCAAGAACTTCATCCCTCTCTTTCCATGAATAATCGATATCGAAATCAGGAGGACTGCTTCGTTTTGGATTGATAAATCTCTCAAAGTAAAGGTTTAGATCAATAGGGTCAACATTAGTGATTTTCAGGCAATAAGCAACGATTGAATTTGCGCCGCTTCCCCGGCCAACATGATAAAAACCACGAGCCATGGAATACCTGACAATATCCCAGGTAATCAGGAAATATGCCGAAAAACCGAGCTTATCAATAATTTCCAGTTCATGCCTTATCCTTCTTTTGGCTTCACTGTTATTTTTACCATATCGGTATAACATGCCGTCCCAGGCAAGCTTCTCCAGCAGTAG
>JAHEYW010000236.1 GCA_023251395.1 Bacteroidales bacterium | reverse complement strand
CTCCCGCTGGGGTCGTGCAGGGGAACCTGAATGGCTGGCCAGAGCTCTGTTATACAGGGGAGCTGTATATGCAAATGGCATTCCACTTAAACAAGTATTGGGTCCGGCTGAACTGGCTCAGAATGAAAACAGCTTCTGGGCTGAGGATCCTGGATTACGACTTCATATAAGGCTATCAAAGGACATTGACCCCTCTACAATTTCTTTCGAGGTCACTACAAGGGAACAAGTTTTTGCCCCTAAGGAATTTGGACTTGGCTATATAAGGATAAGCGGCTTTGTATTTGAACATGCTGCAGATGGGCCTCCTGTTCCTCAGAGGGCAGCAGTAAGCACTTCCCGTGGGCATCACTGGATAATTGAAAATAACAGGATTGAGTGGTGTAATGCTGAGGGTATTGATCTGGGAAGCCAGGATTTTGCGGCTGACCGTACATATAAAGGAGTGGGTCATATTGTTCGTAACAATATTATAAGGAATATAGGAATATGTGGCATTGCAGGACCAGGAATGGATAATATCCTCGTTGAGAAAAACCTGATAGAAAATGTTGGCTTACTTGACCTGGAGAGGAATTGCGAATCGGCAGGTTTAAAATTCCATGGACCTCATAATACACTGGTCAGACAGAATATTTTCCGCCATATTAATAATGCCAGCGGTATCTGGTTCGATGTAGCTTCTGTGAACTGCAGGATAGCAAATAACGTATTTGCTGATATTACCACTCTGTTTGGAGGTGTCTGGATGGAGATTAATTTCGAACAGAATTTAATTGACCACAATATTTTCTGGGACATCAATAATGATACAAAAGAGGATACCACTACCCCTACCCCTGAACAATGGGCTTTTGGCAACGGCACGGCAGTTCGTGCAGATTGCAATGAGAAACTGATCATTGCCCATAACTTATTCGGGAAATGTACCGAACATGCAATTTCATTGAATCTTTATCAGTCAACCCGAATAGTTGCGGGCAGAACCGGAATTGGCTATGCCAACAAAGTTGTGAACAATATATTTGTCGGTACTCCTTTCCGTATCTACCTTGCCAAAAAGTTTGAGAATATCATAGATGGGAACCTGTATGATGCAAGAAATGACCAGGGAGGACCATTTCTTCTTAATTACCCGCAGCCACCTAACTGGCAGAACCTGGCAGGATGGCAGGAGTTTTTTGGATTTGATATACATTCAACTCAGGCAGCTATAACAGCAGACTTTGACATGGAAACCGGTACAATGAATTTAAGCATCGAAGGTAAATTACCGGTGACTCAAAGCTTGAGTACAATAATGAATGGGAAGATCACCTCGGGATTTCCAGGTCCATTTAGCCCTGATCAAACACAGAAATCTCAACAAGTGATCAAGATCAGCCAGAAGTTTCCGGTTGAATAATCAGAAACATTTAAAGAGATATTAACTATCGGGAATATATAATAATTACAAATTTGGTTGGCTTGAAAATCAATGGGCTTCTATGGTTTATTCAAGAACCTCAATATTTGATATATGATTTTACTTTTTTTTAACATATAGCTTATTCTTTAACCTTTTATCTTAGAGTGGCGTTTTTGTATGTTGAAATCCTGAATTCTATTAAAAGTTGAATCCAGAGATTATGTAACCTAATACCTTAAATTAAGCCATTATGAAAAAACTTTTTACCGAGATTATTAAACCTGGAATCAGTCTCCTCACAATTTCGCTGGTGATTTTTATTTTTTCAAATGAAATTAAAGCTCAGTTTCCCGGAATTAATGATTCTATAGCTAAATATAGAAAAGGAGAATTGGTTGTCAAGGCAAAAAGCGGTTCACAGGTAACCGTGGAACAACTGAGGCATGAATTCTGGTTCGGATGTTCAATACCAAACAGCCTTGCAGGTAGTGGCATGTCTCCGGCTAATCTGAAGATGTTTAAGGAAAAATTCCTGGAAAATTTTAATTCAGGGGTAACTGAAAACGCCCTTAAGTGGATGATAATGGAACCAAGAAAAGACCAGGTAAATTATGCTGTTGTAGATTCAATATTAAGCTGGACCGAGAAGAATAACATACCTTTAAGAGGACATAACCTTTTCTGGGGAATTGTAAGGTCTCCAAATACTGGTTCCCAGTATGTACAGCAATGGGTGATGGATCTGAGTGACGATGAGTTAAGACAGAGAATTAAGGACAGGGCCGAGTTAATAACAAAACGGTACAAGGGACGATTTGCCGAATATGACCTCAACAACGAGATGATCCATGGAAATTATTATGAAGACCGGCTTGGTCCGGATATTACTAAGCTTATGGCAACCTGGGCACATAACGGGGATCCTGATGCAAAGTTCTTCGTAAATGACTATGATATCCTGATCTCAAACTCGCCATTAGGAATTGGGCTTCCCGAATATATGGCACATATCCGTAAACTGCTAAAACAAGGAGTCCCTATCGCAGGGATAGGAGTACAAGGCCACAGCTACCTGGAGACATTTGACCGTAAGGAACTGGTGAGATCACTAGATTCACTTGCGAAATTTAATATACAAATTCGCATAACTGAGTTTAATTTGCCTGGAATGCGATCGAAACTCAAATCGGCTCAACTTACGCCTGAACAGGAGGAGTCAAAAGCAAAAGAGATAATTGATTTCTATAGAATATGCTTTGCGCATCCAGCTGTATCAGGAATATTAATGTGGGGCTTCTGGGAAGGTGCCAACTGGGTTCCCTCTTCATCAATGTACAAACGCGACTGGACACCAACACCAACAGCAACTACCTATAAAAATCTATTATTTAAAGAGTGGTGGACAAAAGCATCAGGTACCGCCAGCAGGAAAGGAGAATATTCAACCCCGGCATTCTATGGAAAATTTAAGGTTACAGTTAATGGTGTCTCGAAAGTTGTTGATCTTACAAAAGCCAAAGGAAAAGTGACTGTAGATTTTACAAAGTAAGATCAAAGCAAATTTGTTAAAGAACCTGTCATAAAAGAGGATGTCTCAAAAAATGAGCCATCCTCTTTTTATTGCCCCCTAAATCCTCCTAAAGGGGGACTTATCAGGTTTATATATGCTTAAATAATAGTGTTTTACACCTCCCCTTTTGGGTAGGCTTGGAGGGGCAATCAAATGGGATAGACAAATCAAAATCCACTTTGAGACACCCTCTCTTGTTTTTAAAAAGTTAATTTTCAGAATTTAACAACTTCCCAGTATGCTTTTTTAGGTTTCAGAATAGTGTCGAACAGTAAAGGGTATGTCTTTCTCCTTGCCCTTCTGTCAAGCCAGCTCCTTCTGTCGGATACATTCCAGAAAGTGACACCAGTGATAACATCTTTGTTTTCACGGGCGACATTGAAAACCATTTTGTAGAAATCTATCTGTTTCTGTTCTCTCTCTGGGGTAAATCCGATAACTGCTGTATCACCTCTTGAGGTATAAATTGACACATCGAGTTCTGTTATCTGGATCTTCAGACCAAGTGAAGAGAATTTTTTAATTGATTCCCTGATAGCTTCTTCTGATGGGTTCCCGATATTCCAGTGACCCTGAAGTCCCATACCATGAACAGGAACACCTGCATCGAGGAGTTTCTTCAGCAATGTATATATCTTTTCTCTTTTAGCCGGGTTTTCAGTATTATAGTCATTATAAAATAGTATAGCGTTGGGATCGGCTTCGTGTGCCCATTGAAATGCTTTTGCCAGAAACTCCTCACCGCATATTTTGTACCATTGAGTCTTTCTTAAGAGATAGGAACTGTCATTCTCAACTGCCTCATTAACAACATCCCATGCATATACTTTTCCTTTGTACCTTGAAACAACCGTTGTAATATGTTCTTTCAATCTTGCCAGAAGCAATTCTTTAGTAGCCGGATTACCCTTTGCATCCTTAAACATCCATTCTGCAGCCTGACTATGCCATACGAGAGTGTGTCCTCGTACTTTAATTCCGTTTTCCTGTGCAAAATTTACAATCTTGTCAGCATCATCCCAGAAATACTTGTTCTCTTCTGGTTGTAAGGGTCCAGGTTTCATAGCACTTTCAGCAGTAAGGCTATTGAAATTTTTCTTTAACATCCATACCTCGTCTCCAACGAGATCTCTGGGTCCTACAGAAACTCCGATTGCAAAATAATCTTTGTAGAAGTCTTTCAGTCCTTTAGTTGTATCCACTTCAGTTCCGCTTTTGCCCTTTCCTGTTCTTCCGCAATTGCTTAATAGTACAATTACAGCAATAAGGGTAAAGGCAGAAATGAATCTGATTGTTGTTCTGATGGTTGATTTTCCGGTTTTCATTTTGGTTAGTATTAAGATTCGACATAAAACATTAATGCCCGACTTAAATTAATAAGAATCTGAGCGAATCCACCGGCTTATGCTCTGCATTCTTCGCGAGATAAATGTATTGATTCATTATCTTGGATTACCGTTATTTGGGTTGGCAGGTGGACTAATTGGTTGGCCCAGATCGGATGAATTGATTTTTTCATCAGTTTTAAATAACATGAACTGAGCGTTATCCTTTGAATAGGGTTTTCAGCGGTAAGTTCAGGATGGGCAAGGAATCCAAGTATCCCCAAGCGATAGTTTATTGTCACAAGAATGACTCCCTTTTCTGCCCAGGCGACACCGTCGAATTCATTTTCATGACCAAAACCGTTCCGGTAAGCTCCGCCATGGATCCACATTGCAACAGGCAGTTTCGCCTTCTTATTACCTGCGGAAGGAGTCCACACATTCAGATAAAGGCAATCTTCGCTCTTGACGTGAGGGCTTTGAGCATAGAACTCTTTATCGTAGAATGATCCTCTATCGGTAAGCTTTTGTGGTGCAGCAGCTCCGAAGGTATCACAAACCCTGATACCTTTCCATGGAATAACCTTTTGTGGTTCTTTCCACCGCAGATCGCCTACAGGTGGTGCTG
>JAHEYW010000235.1 GCA_023251395.1 Bacteroidales bacterium | reverse complement strand
ATAAGCTTATAATAGCCTCTACTGATTGATACCGGGTCGGGGATACCTTTTAAATATATTTTTGCTGTATTACCTGTCTTTTCTGATTTCTCGATATAATTAAAATTAATTATTGCGTTGCGATGGACCCTCGCGAATTGTTCATCTGGAAGCTCTTTTTCCCAGTAGCCAATTGATTTAAGGACCATAAATTCATTTCCGCCATGCTCAAAAAGATAAGTATATTCCCGATCGGCTTTAATACAGATGATCTGGTCGATCTTAATAAAATGGATTTTCTTTTTCTGTTCGATCATTAACCGGTCGTCGTATCTGAATTTATGAATACTTTTTCCAAACTTGTCATTCTCAGAATTGACAAGATTACTGATCAATTTATTGAGCCTTTCATCAGAGACCGGTTTTAGAAGGTAGTCCAGGGCATTTACTTCAAAAGCACGGAATGCATATTCATCGTAGGCGGTAACGAATATAACCTTCCCGGTAAAATCAGCTTTGTTGAGAAGATCAAACCCATTGCCATCGGCGATCTGGATGTCAAGAAACAAAAGATCGGGATTCAGATCACTGATCGCTTTGAGGCCTGATTCAACTCCCGATGCCTCGCCAACAATCTCTATCTCAGGATAAATGCTTAATTTCCTTCGGAGAGCAGCCCTTGCAAGACGCTCATCATCAATTATCAGGGAGGTTAGCTTTCTCATAAAAAATCCTGAATTCGGAATGCTTTGAGTTTATTGATTATTAAGTTCACCTTTTTCTTCAGCCGTTATCTGGCTATTCATCGGAGAACTAATCAAATATGAATTAAAAGTACTAATCTTTTATAATCTGGCCTATATAATTCTGCAGACTGCTAAATTCATCTACGAATGGTATAAATTAACTATGAATGGGAAATGAGGGATATTGTAAAATAATAAGGGGCTGTCTCACAATTTGAGACAACCTCTATAATTTCACAGGGTAATCAGTTTCTTTTAATTTACCGGGGCAGTTTCAGGTACCGGAGCAGGCTTATAAGGGAAACCCTGGATCTTCAGCATCTGGATGGCATATCTTGTCCCAAGTTCTCTCATCCCGGCAGTGTTGAAATGGAACTGGTCGGGAGATCCTTTAACTCCTTTGGAAGAGATAATATAAGAGTTAGGAAGTACTTTTAACAGATCAGGCAATATGTTGGTATTGAATGCATAGCAGACACCATGTTCTTCCTTGCTCTTTAATTCACCTGCCAGGAATGGTACATTTTTGGGTTTTAGTTTGAGGTCCTTCATAAGATCGTCATAGATGGCTTTCACCTTCTTAGGCCAATCCGGGTCGGTTGAATTCGATTCTCCCTGATGAAGCAAAATGCCTTTTATCACACCATTCTGCTGTGCGATCCTTGCCATATCGACCAGCCTCTTATATGGATTTCCGTCATATTGTTTACATATATTCTTCATCCAGGTCTGTGCACTGTCGAGATAAACCTTATAGGTATCTTTACCCCATAGTTCAATTTTAGCTCCAGCCACAGAAACATTGATAACTCCCACACGATATTCTTTTGGAAGATTTGCCACCATGGTGCGGCCAAACCAATCCACCGGACCCATATTGTTTTCCGGGCGGTTTATAGGAGGTTCCGCAACATACCAGTTACCCATTTTCCGGTCCTTCTTTGGATTGTCTACCGCAGCAAGGAACTGAAATCTCGGATCAACAGGCCCTTTGTCCTGCTCTTCAGGCCTTGCACCCGCTTCCATATTCGACTGACCAAAGCAGAGATAGATGAAAAATTTCGGATCAGGCTTCTTCTGCTGTGCAAAAGATCCTGTGGAAAAGATCAGAACGACCGTCAGGATAAAAATAAGTTTTGTTTTCATTTACAGGTTGGTTTAGTGTTTGGTAAGGAATAAACATTTTATTTGTTACTAGAAAATATGGATACAACTGGATACTAAATTATAAAAGTATTCGGGAAGTTTTATTCTCCGACAGCAGAAAAGCGAAGCTTTTTGCAATGAATTTAATGATCACAACCTTATGACCATGCTATTTTATTAGAGATTGTGTCTTATCGATTTGAAGTCTTGCTTCAATTGCCAGAACAATCTTAGATATCCTGTCCGTTTCCATTACTCTTTCTTTTTCTCCGGCTACATCAAGCTGCTTCCATTTGCCAGCTCTCTCCAGACTATCTGCCTGAGATCTGAGTAATATCGCCATTTGCTCCTCTGGAGTATAGAGACTTTGCATCTTTGTATCAAGTGTTTTCTGCACCTCTCTCATTTTACGATAAATCTCCCTCAATTCATTAGAAGATGGAGGGTGTGGAAGGATACTTTCATTGTAAATAGCAGAAGCATAACTTAGCTGATTCTTCCAGAATTTTTTTCTCTGCATCAACGCCCTGAGCTTATTTGTAGTCCCTTCAATTTTCCCTGTTTCATTGACAACCAGTTCCCCCGGATTTGAGAAATAGACAAAGCCAAGAAATGCGACAAGGATTATTAATAATGCAATTCTTAATTTGTTCATTTTAATTTTTTGCTTCAACGGGTACCATTAAGACAAATCAGAGTTCTTTCCACTTTTTACTTTTATCTTTTATCTTATCTTCATTCCCCCCTCGACAGTTGCTTAAAGAGTGCCGGATCGAATTCTTCCAATCCGGTAATGCCATACAAGTGATTGGAGGAAACCCATGGCAGCCAGAATCTGTGACCGCCAACACCGCGTCCACCTCCACCAGGACCCATTCTCCATCCCTCCTGCTGCCAACCAATACCTTTCATGTCGAACAGACGTCCGGGTAAAGCGACCATAGATTTTGTGTCATGAAGTAAAATCCGTGCAACATCAAGGTAATGCTGATCTTTTGTGTAGCTGTACAGCTTGGCATAAGATGGAACTGCCCAGTCTAGGTACTCATCCACACTTCCGGCGACCTGAGCTGTTATACCCTGAAATCCGATTGTCGGTATTCCTTTTTTCCAGTGGAGACTTGCATCTTCCGCATCGACAGGCATCGGTATATTCCAGATCCATATCCAGCTTTCTGCAAAGTCACCGGCAGTTTTTGCACGCTCCAGCCATTTATCATCTTTGGTTGATTCATACAAACTCAGGAAAGCTTCCATACTTAACATTCCTGCTTCTTTGTCGGTTATATTGGGATTGTCGCTGGCGCCACCAATGAAAAGACCCTTTTGTCCCCAGGTCCCCCAGATATAATCAGCTGCACGGATTGCAGCAACCTTATACTTTGGATCTCCAGTCTCTTCGGTCATCATGATAAGTAAAGGGACAGGACAATAACTTGTTGTTCCTGTAGGCTCTGCGATTACATTGGTTCCTGGCTCCCATCGTCTTGGGAATGATCCATCCTCCCTTTGCTGCTTTAAAAGCCAGTCAACATAGGTTTTCACCCAACGGAACCATTCAGGATGCTGCCGGCCCAAAGTCCTTTCACGCCTGTATGCTCTTATAAGAACCCGCATATCTTCCGTTGCATTACGCAACCAGGGGGCAAGCCAGATATGGTTCCATGGTTTTCCTGTCGCAAGATCATAGCCGGTTCCCTGAAGCGGGACTGTAGGAAGAGCCTTGATCAGGGAAGAGATAACTGCCAGTCCTGTCTGACGCATTTTTTGTCCGCGTGCGGTACTGTCCCGATCCCCCTCGCGCAATAACTGGTCTGCACACTCGATATTCTTACCAACAAAACCCATTGCAACCATTGTCCAGTTCCACTGTCTATTGCTTGATGTGTCCACAGAGGAAAGCACAAAGGGAATTGCTGTACGGCCATTTATTGTAGCGGCCTGCGCAACCAGATGATCTGTCAGAACACGACGCATTTGCTCTACATTGATGGGAGTAACAGTGGGTTTTAAAGTACTCCATGCACATCGCCATGTGTTTCTGGTCATTACCGGAAATGGCTCATCATGTCCAAACCGGAAACTGACTTCATAGCTATGTGTGATATCTTTTTCAATAGGGTGATAACGCCGGATAAATCTTGGCTGAGCTGGTGCATTTGCTCCGCCACCGTATATATGTGCCGAACCCGGAAATATGAAACCAAATTCCACTGGTCCTTTTTCTCTTTGCCATGCTCCAAGCGAACCGAACTTAAATCTTGCATCTGTCATAACATCTTTTGAAAGCTTCGTCTCATCAACAGTCGTCTCTCCATTTGGTGAAGGATCCAGTATTGCAACTGATGTTTTATTGCTGAAAGAAAGTGCAAAAAGAGGAGCCGGAAGGATATCTTCACGCAGCACAAATTTCCGGGCTTTATAGTTAAGTGTTCCTCCCGGAGAGCGTTCTCCGTCATAAGTTGGATCTCCATACAATGCTCCCGGAGCCATACAATTAACGTCTGACCATGAAACAGTTGTATCTGCAGCGAACACTACAGATGAATTGAAGCCACCGGGAGCACTGCCCTTAACTTCAACAGTTCTTTGTACAGAAACAACAGATCCATTAAGACTCCAGCGATCCCTGATATTAAATACAACATTTTTGCCAAAGGCTATTTCTGCCCTGGCTGAGATTCCTGACCCTGATTTTTTTATTGTTTTATATCCTGAATAAAGATCGTGGACGACCTCCTCGGATTCATATATTTCAAGTCTTACAGGTTTCGTTTGAACGATGGCCGGAGTTGCTGAACCTTTGATGGCGATGCCCCATCCCTTTTCAGCATTACGAATAAACGATACTTCCTCACCGTTTTGCAAACTACCAAGAGTGACACTGTGTTTACGAGTACATCCAGCTGATATTAACAGACATAAAGCAAGAACAAAAGAAGTTACTTTCGTTTTCATATATTTATTGATATTAAAATTTCGAAAAATAATTCTGTGTTAAAAGGCCAGTAAAAATTCAGTTAACACTCATAAAAATCAAATATAATAAATATAAAGGATCTGG
>JAHEYW010000038.1 GCA_023251395.1 Bacteroidales bacterium | reverse complement strand
CCACAGGAAAAAGAAAAGAAAAAGGATACCTAAAGAAAAGGAAGTTGTTCCGATCTCAAAACCTCCTGTGGAAGATAAGAAAGACAAATCAAAAAAACTTCTGAAGAAAAGACCAGTCAGAACAGAAGTCAATGATGAGGAAATTCAAAAACAGATAAAAGAAACTCTGGCAAGACTTACTGCAAAAGGTAAATCGAAGGGATCAAAATACAGAAGGGAAAAGAGAGAAGCTATAAGTCAGAGACAGAGGGAAGAAGTTGAACAGAAGGAACTCGACAAGAATGTGCTTAAGGTTACAGAGTTTGTTTCTGTAAATGAACTGGCTTCAATGATGGATGTTACTGTTACTGAAATCATCTCCACCTGTATGAACCTGGGACTTTTTGTTTCAATTAATCAAAGGCTGGATGCTGAGACCATGGCCCTTCTTGCAGACGAATTCGGATATAAGGTTGAGTTTGTAAGCGCTGAATTACAGGAGGCAGTGCGGGAAGATGTGGATGAACCCGAAGAACTCCAGGACAGACCGCCTATTGTTACAGTAATGGGTCATGTCGACCATGGAAAAACAAAGTTGCTCGACTATATCAGAAGGACAAATGTGGTTGCCGGTGAAGCCGGCGGGATTACCCAGCATATTGGTGCATATGGCGTAAAACTTGATGACGGCAGGCAAATTACATTCCTTGATACTCCTGGCCATGAGGCATTTACGGCAATGCGTGCCCGTGGTGCCCAGATTACAGATATTGCTATAATTGTTGTAGCTGCAGATGATGGTGTTATGCCTCAGACAAAAGAAGCTATCAACCATGCCTCAGCTGCGGGTGTCCCGATAATATTTGCAATAAACAAAATCGATAAGCCGACAGCCAATGTCGACAGGATTAAGGAAGAGCTTGCAAATATGAATTATCTCGTTGAAGACTGGGGTGGAAAATATCAGTCGCAGGAAATATCCGCAAAGAGTGGCGTAGGTATAGACCTTCTTCTTGACAAGGTTCTTCTGGAAGCTGAAATGCTTGAACTGAAAGCAAATCCTGATAAACTTGCTCTTGGAACTGTTATTGAATCATCGCTTGATAAAGGTCGCGGTTATACTGCAACTATCCTTATTAAGGCAGGTACACTTCGGATTGGAGATGTATTACTTGCCGGAACATGCTTTGGACATATTAAGGCAATGTACAATGAAAGAGGGAATAAGGTCGATGAAGCAGGACCAGCAACTCCAGTACTCATTCTGGGACTGAACGGAGCTCCTCAGGCAGGAGACAAATTCAACGTTATGGAAAATGACCGCGAAGCGAAAGATATTGCGACCAAACGTTCCCAGCTTCAGAGAGAACAGGATCTGAGAACCCAGAAACATATTACACTTGATGAAATAGGCAGAAGGATTGCAATAGGTAACTTCCAGGAACTTAATATAATTGTCAAAGGTGATGTGGACGGATCTGTTGAAGCTCTCAGTGATTCACTTATTAAACTTTCAACTGCTAAAATCCAGCTAAATATTATTCATAAAGCAGTGGGACAGATCTCAGAATCAGATGTACTGCTCGCCGCAGCATCAAACGCAATTATTGTAGGATTCCAGGTCAGGCCTTCACTCAGTGCAAGAAAACTGGCCGAAAAAGAGCAGATAGATATCCGCCTCTACTCCATCATATATAATGCAATTGAGGAGATCAGAGCTGCTATGGAAGGAATGCTGATGCCGGAACTCAGAGAGGAAATAGTTGCCACACTTGAGATCCGCGAAGTATTTAAGATTACCAAGGTCGGTACAGTTGCAGGTTGTTATGTCAAGGAGGGTAAGATTACAAGAAATACCAGAGTCAGGATTATCCGTGATGGTATTGTAATCTACACTGGAGAACTCGGATCATTAAAGAGGTTCAAGGATGATGTAAGAGAGGTCGTCGGAGGACTTGAATGCGGACTTAATATCCATAACTTCAATGATATTAAACCGGGTGACATTCTCGAAGGATTCCAGGAGATAGAGGTTAAATCTACATTATAGACCTCACTCTTATAGGAAGTTAGAAAAATCAAAAACCATAAACCACAAAGTTCACAAAGGGATTACACAAAGATCGCAAAGTAAAGATAAACAGCAGTTTAACTTTGTGTACTTTGTGTAGTACTTAGTGTTCTTTGTGGTTAAATTGACTTTTTATACAGCCCCTTATATACTGATATAGTTAAGCACCAACCAGAGCTGAATATTTCTCGGGAGATAAAAGGTCGGATAATTCTTTAGGATCTGAAACTTTTATTTTTATCATCCAGCCTTTACCGTAAGGATCTTTATTAACCACTTCCGGTGTATCCTCAATCAGATTATTCATTTCAAGGATCACACCACTTACCGGTATGAACATATCGGATACAGTTTTTACTGCTTCTATTGTTCCGAAAACCTCCTCCTTTTTGAGTGTTTCGCCAACTGTCTCAATCTCAACGAAAACTATATCGCCAAGTTCGCCCTGTGCAAAATCAGTTATGCCAACATACGCAGTTTCGCCTTCAACGCGAATCCATTCATGATCTTTCGTGTACTTCAGATTTGCCGGAATATTCATATTATGATAGTTTTAGGATTATTAATCAACAATCAAAAATAAAGAAATTTTAGTTCAAACTTGATTAAAAATGTCATTATTATATTCCCACTGAAATGTAGTGCTATTGAACAAGTGTAAACTTAAGACTGAATCCGAAATTTGTATTTGATGTCGGGAAGGTGCTTGCAACAAAAGGATTGTTTCTTGTGTGATCAGCAAATATTTGAAGATTGAATCTGTCACTGAGAATGTAATCAGCACTGGCTCCTATTGTGAAAACTTTCTGACCTACAACTGGCTGATTGATATTCTCAACAAGCTTCCTGGCCAGAGTTTTGTTATCTCTTACTGAAAAATCTAGTCTCAGATTAAGGTCACTCTTGAATGCTTTCTGAGTCCCTCCTGTTCGTATCACTATCTGCACATTATCAAATCTGTAACCGGCGCCTACAACTAATTCATCGCTCCTGGCATCAGCTATCTGATTGCTGGTGAGGTTCAAAGAGACAGTTCTTGATTTCTTCCATTCCAGCCTTGTTGTCAGGCTGTTTTTCCAGTTAAGGTCAATATTGATCAGCGGACTGAATTGTTCATTTACAGATACCACATTCATTTCGTACTGAGAAACAAAATTATTCTGGAGGTCTCTGATAAAATTGATCCCTGTCCTATCGGTCGTGTAGTTAAGGTTGGTGGTAAAGGATCCTACAGAATAAGTGCTATGGTACTGGTGAGAAATATTGATGGATCTGAATACTTTCTGAACCAATGCAAATTTCGAAAGACCATCAAAATTGATTCTCCAGTTTGGCATCATATGGAGAGCCGACGGGAATGTTTCGAGTGAAACCTTATTGGGATCTGATTTGGTGTATGCGGCAATGAATGCAGGAACTAGCACTTCTTTCGATGTTTCACCAAATCCGCTCTTATAAGGACCATCTATTTTTGTATTTGTAACAGGATCTATATCAGGCCTGTATGTTTTATCTAATTTCTGCCTTTCGCTTGCTCTCCTTTCTGAAATAATTACTGTATTTCTCTTGAATGCTTCGAAAGTTGGCGAGACATAATCATTGCGTTGTGAGATTTTCTCGAATGCTGTTCCCCAGGATATTACAGAAATAGTAAAATTCCCTGAGATCAGCCTGTGTCTTGAACTGTCAGGGTAATTACCGTGTGAATCTGCAATATAATAGGCAGTTACTTCTTCATTGTACCTTCTTTCAGTATTCAGATCAATACGGAGTCCGGGAAATGGTTCTATCATACTTCGCAGAGAAATAGTCTTGCTTGTGCTGTAGCTTGCCGGTGTGTTCAATAATGTATCCTTTGAAAGCCACCCGTTCTTCATAGCTTTATCGAAAAAATTCTTGTCATTATATCCAAGAATGAAGGGCCATCCAGGAGCCAACGCATTGTTATAGTTGATCATTCCCATGTAATTTGTACCTGGCATGTATCCAGGCAGCAACTGACCATCAGTTGAAGTATATGAAAGGCTTACGCTTCTGACACCCAGCAGGGCTCTTACAAAATAACGGCTTATAACGATTGCCGGGTTCTCCTTCAGAGGGATCTTAGCCTCAATCACCACTTTTGCCCCGTCGGCTTTATCGTCTGGGGTAAAAGTGACCCTGTTCTCGTTTACAATCAGCATTTTACCTTTAATCTCAACTCCCTTCGAGTCCAGAACTTTAACTGTCACATCCTTTGATTTCAGGTTATGTACAATTGATCTTGCAGTTTTTGCACGGAAATTTACATTCTCCCTTGTATAGGTCACAGTTTTGTACTGCTGGTTTGCCCGCGCCTGTCCTTCTCCTCTGGTATTGTTTTCAATTTCCTTCAGGAACTTGATCTTATTGTATAATGTTGTAAGGGTTGCATTTGCCGTTAGGTTTATGTCACTGTGATTCTTGATTGTGTTTCCAAGGTGAATATTCATACTATCGGGATAGAGCGGCCCGGCCAGCCAGGTATAATCAGAGCCAATCCTTACCATTGCTGTGGTCCATCCCAGAAGAGGTATCTTGTTTACAGGTACATTATAGTTAATATTTATAAAATGGTTGTAATTGGTTGTTCTTCCTCCTCTCCTGATATTAGTCAGGACAGAGTCCCGCCATACATCATATTGTGACCTGAAACGGCTTTTATCCACCCCTCCGTATGGTTCATCAATACGTGAAAGATTGGTTGCAGTAAAGTCCACTTTGAGCTGACGCGTCACATCATACTTGAAATCATAAATTCTCGACCATTCAAAATCTTTCCTGAATGACGGAGTAACAAGCAGATAAGGATTGTCTATATTCCTTGTTTTTATTTCATTATAATACCTGCTTAGATCCGTTCTGAAGGCGATGCTTTTCGGGAAAACGTAAAAGTTGAAATCCTTGATCAATCTGAATACAGAGGCGTTCATGAATTTAACATTCTTGAACGGAGCAATATTTGCAGGCTGGCCTTCATAATTATAATTGATCCCGCCTCTGATATTCTTCTCAAGATTTATCTCTGTATTTATATTACTCATGAAGACCTCGTTATAGGTATAATTCACACTAAGGTTAGCTACATCCCACACATGAGGCTTTTGTCCGCGTTTGGTAATACCAGCGTTACTGATGGTGAATGTTTTTCTCCTGGCATAATCCTCTGAAATATTCCTTATTGAATCACGGGTAGCTCTGTCTTTTGCGTTCTTAAGAGCTTCTGTAAGAGGAATATCCGGATCGAGAGGATTATATTGGGGTCGTATTCTTGTTTCAGAATATCCAACGTATACTGGCAGGCGGACTCCAGCGTTTTCAGGGAAGAACCTGCCCAGTTCCACTGTTGAAGAAAGATCGTATTTATAAACCTGCTCCTTGCTTCTTTCATTGACCTTTTTATCAATACTCCCCCACCCTGGAGTGCTTGTCTGTCCCACTACATCTACTGTACCGAGATCTGCAAGTTTAGTCTGTAAATGTGCATTCGCAGCCCAGCCTCCATTTTCCTTGAAGTCATATAGCCTCAATTCATTTACCCATACTTCACCTGATTTTGGCAGTCCGTCATCGGAAGCGGGACGTCTCGTCTTAATCGGGTTTCTTACTCCGATCATAATAACTTTAACATTACTCAGGTTAGGATTACCGGAAACTGAAATTCGGTTGGTTCCATCAGTATAGATGAATACATCAGAAGCACTCAGCGAAGATCCTGGTTCATCCATCTTTTTATTTCTTGCCTGCTTTGCAGCCTGAAGGACTGAAAGGTCTATATCGATGCTGTTTTCCGGTGGCCAGACAATAGCACGCTGGCTTTCATTATCATTACTATACCTACCTCCCGGAGTCAGTTTAAGAGGAATTTCATATTCATAGAAATTTCCCTTATAATCAGAACCGATCCTCACAAACAGCATAAGATCATTATCCCTCAGGGGTTGGCCAATAAGAGCCTCAGCATGTACTTCCATTCTTAATCTCCTGTACTCTCTTATATCAAGATTTACAGTTCTGAACGCAGCCCTGGCATCCCCGTCTTCAAGATTATGAACCCGCATTACCATTGACTGTTCATTCAGCTGCCTGAGCTGCGGATTCTGCGGATCTGTCACTCTTGTAAATCCCGGCGGAAGTACGTAATTAACCGGTTCCTTTCCTGAGTTTTCCTCAATGCTTACCGAGCTTATCTCGAAAGTTCCATCTTCCTGCTCAGGAACAGTAACACGTTCACCTCCTTCCATGAACGAGATGTTGTATTTCCGCCACTCAGCCCTTACCAGATCGAGTTTCGCAAATCTCATTACGACAGGCTTATTGAAATTCCTGAGATACATTCTCATAAACCTGATTGATTTAAAATCCTTTATCGGACCAATTACTTTTTCAAAGTCCGTTATGGGAACTTTGAACTGATACCATTTCACTTTTGATTTCTTACCATTTGCTAAAGTGGCATCATATTCTATTTCATCAACCACATAATTAGATCCTACGTTAAGGTCCTGAGGCCTCATACTCACCTTGTACTGGTAGTAACTTTCTGTCTCGCTAAGAGTATTATCACGGTTAATATCTTCCATATCAGGGAGAGTGGAACCGCTGGTTGGATAGCTTTCCTTCGACATCTCAGAGGTTGGTGAATTACCTTCCTCTCCATTATAGTTTTTATATCTATCGAGAATCCCCAGTTTCAACCGGTCGTAATCAGATCCTCTGAAATAGTGGAAATCATCACTGGATGGATCGACTGCAATACTGTCATAAACAGAGGGTTTCACAATTGTCGCAGCTTTTGCCAGGTAGCTGCTGAAAAAAGAGGCTTCATCAACATCTCTCAATCCATCAAGTCCTACATCCTGGTATTGCCTGGATTGAAGATCGTTATCAAATGCATGAACTACCGCCTGAATGGTTGGAACCCGGCCCCATGCTGTTGTATCTACGTTTCTTACAACCGGTGAGTTGGGAAGGCCGTTCTCAAAACTTTTCCTGGAATCGCGAAGGATATCTTCTGAGATATTTCCGAGATCTATATAAAGGTCTCCACCTGAATGAACCGGATCTTCAACAAAAGGATCCATCAGCCAGAATTTAATATACTGGATATTTGCAGTTTCAAAATCACTTGTAAGTATCTCCCTCATCATTCCACCCCACCTGGAGTTAGGATTATTCAACTTCCCGTTTGAGTTCATTCCGGCTGAATTGATGCTCGGGTAAGTATCAAAATTATATGGCCCTTTTTCATCAGGGTAATAGGCTACGTTAAGTACAGCAATATTAGTTGGGATTCCACTTGGACTTTCTTTATATGGAAAGATCTCAGTCTCGTAAATCTCTCTTACAAAATGGCTCGACTGCATGTCGGGGTTCGACTTGATATTATCAGGAGTTGTGGATCCGTTCCTTAGGAAAAGAGGATCGATGACGTACCATGCGAGCTTTGCCCTGTTATAACCGCTGGCAAGATTATTATTAAGCCGTGCTTCCGGGAAGAGGTTGTCCTGACCCTGAGGAACACTTGCAATGCTCCATGCATTAAATGACTTAAGGTCAAGGGGAATTTCACTTGATTCAAAATCATCAATATATGAATTCCCTGCTTTTGAAATTGCCTTTGAGTGCCCAGGAACAAGATTGGCGAATTCGCCAAAGAATGAAATTTGAGATGGTGTCTTGGTATCCAGCAGAGGAATCTTGTCGATAATTTTTGTCAGCAGCTGGGAGCTTGATTTATATGAAGTATTTAAACCCCAGATTGTATTGGAGATCGGTTCTTCTCCAAAATTAACCTTCTGTGTATATGGTCTTTCATTAAGATGCAGTAATGTTGCACCGATGTTGAAGTTGTCAGAGAAACGGTAGTCAAGATGAGTGCCAACAAGTGTTTTTGTCTGAAACCCGAAGAACTGATTACTCTCCAGTGAAACCTGTATTGGTGTCTGGGAATCAATCAGGGCCTGGTTGATGATCCTGACAGTTCCCATATTATAATCGACAGTATAATCTGTATTTTCGGTAAGAGTTACACCACCGGCAGTAACTTTTACTGCACCTTGTGGTATACTTGTCGCCTGGAGTCTTATCTCCGATCCGGAGGCTGAAGAAAACTGGCCCTTCAGTTTGAATTTGTTTTTCTCGGCAAGTTGTTTCGCAGCTGTTTGTGTCGAATCATATAGTTCCTGGAAAACATATTTGGCTGCCAGTACAGGATCGCCGATCTTTTTTGCCAGATGAGAACCAAATGGTTCAATGACAGGAAAGATAATTCTGCCCCTGTCAGACATAATGGTAACTCCTTCGATAAAATCAAAAAAACCGTCAGGTGTTCTGTCAAGTTGTGAATTAAGATTGTCGAGACCCATCACCTGAAGAAGTATACTATGAGAAAGTGCGCCCTCGGGAAGGTAATTAATCGAGTTTCCTGACTTATCGTCCTGGTAGAGAACATTCAGTTGAAAATCTTTCTGTTCCAGCCGGCCTGATCCAACCGAATATATATTTTTCATCATCAGGGTCCATGTCGGCAGCTTTGGACTCAGGGTGGTTCCTTTCAACAATTTAAGGAATAATCCCTGAGGGGCAGTTATACCATCTGTCGAAAATTCTCCGACTTTATATAATTGACCATTCAAAGTATATTCAAATGCAACTGCAAGTACCTCATCAGAGTTCAGTGCCGTATTAAGAGAAATGAATCCTAGTTGTTTGTTCAGAGTATATTCCCGTTCATCAAGTTTTCTTGCATTCTCAATCTTTTCATAATCACGCCCTATTTGAAAATCAGCACCGAGACCGCTGAATGCATCTGTTACTTTATCTACATACCGTGAGTCGGCATATGTAGTGGTCAATTGCTTATAAAGGCCGTTGACACCATTATCAGGGTTTTGTCTTGATCCGCTGGTCTGTTGAAAACCAGGAATTTTATTTAAAATATGTTTGCCATTTTCAGCAAGGTCAATAAAAGCGACTATATTCCTGTTACTAGCCTCTTCAAATCTGCTTGTTTTGTTTGTTAACCAGACTTCAATTCGTTCAATGTTGATCCCCGAGCTGACAACCGGCAGGTTTTTGAGTGACTCATCAAATATATCTCTGAAATACTGTGAAAGGAAGAAGTTCCTGTTTGCCTCATAATCATCGGCTTCAATTTCAAAAGTGCTCTGTTGTGCACCTCCTTTTACTTCCACAACCGAAGATTCTCCCTTCTGCTGTGAAAGAACAGTAGTAACAGTGAGCTTGCCAAATTGCATTTCTGTTTTAAGCCCGAAAAGACTGTAGCTTCCTGTTATCAGTGTTCCGGAAAGTGGAAGGGTAACATCTCCTGCTTCCACTTTTTTAAGGATCTCATCCTCTTTACCTGCGTACTGAAGTTTAGTCTTGTTTTCGAATTCAAACATTGCATCGGTGTTGTAATTAACACCCAGGCGCAGTTTGTCACCTATTGTTCCGGTAACATTCATCTGGATCTTTTCCTTGAAATCAAATGTCGGGATCCTTCTTAGTCTTTCCGAAAGTGTCGGGTTTTCTGTTTTGGAGATATTAATTCCGAAGATCAATTCAGCGGATCCCTGAGGGACAATATTGATCGTATTGCTTCCAAATATTTTATCAAATGCGGCACCGCCCACTTCAATCTGCGGAATGAGAGATGATTTGTAGCCTGTCTCATCACCAGCCAGTCTCGACTGCCAGTAATCCCGCATGGCCCTGTCAAACTCATATTTTCTGAATTCTTCCGGACTCATGTGAACTGGTGTTCTGTAATCAAATGCCCCTAGTTTCTCATAAACAACGTATTCATTCTTATCAGAATCATAGATTACAGATGATTTTAGATTGGACGGGTTATCAAGAAAAAGGGGTGATCTTTGCTTTGGCTCCCAGGGAATGCCAGAATCTTCTTTCAGCCTGATTATTGACCTTGGTGTAGTATCCTGTTTTTGGGTATTCTGTGGAACAACCTGGCTCTTTGCATCAGGAGACTGTAAAAAAAGCAGTGTAAACAGTATAAGATACAATAGCCACAGAAGATTCTTATATGATATCCCTGATCCCAAACCGGCGTATATTCTTTATTACAAGTTTTTAAGCGCCTTTTTTATCAGGTCCTCAACAGTCAGGTTTCTTTCTTCTCTGATTATTTTATCAAGGACTTTCGTGACAGCGCTTCTGGCAAACCCAAGCATCACCAAAGCAGATAACGCTTCATCGCGTTTTGTATTGTCTGCTAAGGCAAATATTTCGCCCGCTCCCGACTGTTTCCCGACTTTATCCTTAAGATCTACAATCACCCGCTGGGCTGTCTTCAGTCCGATACCTTTTACACTTTTAAGAACAGTAACATCTGACTCAGTAATAGCTTTCTCAACTTCAGCAGGAGTAAGTGAAGACAACATCATCCTCGCAGTGTTTGCTCCGATTCCGGAAACTGAGATCAGGAGGCGGAAAATATCACGTTCAACCTCATCTGCAAATCCAAACAGCTGATGTGCATCTTCACGAATTACTTCATGCACAAGGATTTTGCAATCTGTTTTCCCATCAAGCCTGGAAAAAGTATTAATTGAGATATTTATGAAATAACCTATTCCGCCTGTTTCAATGGTGACAGAGGTTGGATTTATTTCGGTAATCGTTCCTTTGATATAGTTAATCATAAAGGTTGTTCTGTGTTATACAAGTCGGGGGGAAGTTCGTCAGCACGATCAGATCTGATATCAATATCCTGATGTTTAAGAGGGCTCTTTGAAATTTCATTATAGAGCTGTCTGTTTCTGTATATATCGCATGCCCAGTAAATTGCATGACGGAAGGAATTTTCAGAGGCTTCTCCTTTCCCGGCGATTGCAAATGCGGTGCCATGTACGGGGGATGTCCTCACAACAGAAAGACCTGCCGTGAAGTTTACGCCGGTATCGAAGGCAAGTGCCTTGAATGGTGCAATACCCTGATCATGATACATTGCAAGTATCCCATCAAACTTTGAAAAAGAACCTGCTCCGAAAAATCCGTCTGCCGGGAATGGTCCAAAGACGAAAATACCTTCCTGTTGCGCTTTCTGAATTGCAGGAATAATTACATCTGCCTCTTCACGACCTATCAGTGAATTGTCACCAGCATGAGGGTTAAGTCCAAGTACAGCTATTCTGGGCTTGCGTATGCCGAAATCAGTTAGAAGCGATTGTTCCATGAGCTTAATTTTCCTTGTGACGGAATCGACTGTGATCGATTCTGAGACTTTACTCAGAGGGACATGTCCTGTAACCATTCCTATCTTAAGGTTTTCGCTAATCATGAACATCAGTGTTTCTTCACTGCTGAATTTAGATTTCAGGTACTCAGTATGACCAGGAAATCTGAACACTTCCGATTGCATGTTGTGCTTTTCGATCGGGGCAGTTACCAGAACATCTATCTTCCCTTCCTTAAGATCACTGATTGCTTTTTCAAGCGATGCAAGGGCACACTCTCCGCCATGAGGTGTTGATTTACCAAGTTCAACATGAACATTATCATCGAGACAATTTATCATATTAGCCCTCTTCTGATTAGCCTCATCGGCTGTCCTTATATTATTAAAGCTGAAATTATTAATATTAAGCGCTTTACGATGATATGCAGCAACCTTGGGTGAACCATAAACAATCGGTATGCACAACTCATTAATTGTAGGATCGGACAGAGCCTTAATTATAACCTCATAACCAATCCCGTTTATATCTCCATGGGTTATACCCACTTTTATCATTTTAGTTTCCATGCTTATTAGGTTTTTTAACCTGATATGTTAAACTGAGCTTCTTCAGAAATGTTGCAAGGAGCCTCAGGCCTGAACCGGGACCTTCTTTTATCCTGTAGTAATCATCTTTCTTTAACAGTCCTGTACCAGCTATATCAAGGTGTATCATAGGAGATCTGGCAAATGTTTCAAGAAATTTTCCGGCTGTGATTGCACCGGCTTCTCTTCCGCCGACATTCTTTATATCTGCGATATCAGATTTGAGAGATTCTCCATATTCATCCCAGAAAGGCAGTTCTGCAATTCTTTCGTAAACCTCCAGCCCTGCCTCTTCAAGAAGAGAGAAATACTTTCTATCTGCATTTCCCATCACCGCAATTGCTTTATTACTGAAAGTCATTGCTGCAGAGCCTGTAAGTGTTGCAATATCTATAATTATTTCCGGTGAAAAACGATCAGCATAACTAATTGCATCAGCCAGAATAAGTCTGCCCTCTGCGTCTGTGTTATTTATTTCTACAGTCGACTTATTGTACATCGTAAGGATATCGCCCTGTGTATATGCGTTCTCACCAGGTCTGTTATCTGTTGCCGGAACCAGGCCGATGACATGAATTGGCACGGAATTCTTTGCCAGTGAATAAAAAACTCCTGCTACAGTTGCACCACCAGCCATATCAGCTTTCATCTGTGCCATGAAATCTCCTGTTTTGATATTGAGACCGCCGGTATCATATATTATTCCTTTTCCAACCAGGACAACAGGCTTCTTGTTCACTTTATTAGCCGGATTCCATTCAAGTATGCAGAAAACCGGCGGATCAATACTTCCCCTGTTAACCGCAAGCAGGCCACCCATTTTCAATGCCTCTATTTTCCCTTTAGTAAGAACCTCCACACTAAATCCTGCGAGCTTGCCCATCCGTGAAATTTCATTTGCAAGAGCTGTGGCATTCAGGTGGTTAGGCGGATCGTTGATAAGATCTCTTACAAGAAATACTGCTTCTGTGGTTTCGAGCAGCCATTGAATATCATTTTCTTTTAAATCACCATTCAGAAGGAGCCTTTCAGGATAATGTGTGTTATCACCTTTATCCTCAATGGTTTTGAATCTATCGAAAGAATAAAAACTGAGAATTAATCCTTCTGCGAATGCTTCAACTGCTCCGCTGAAAGCCTTGCATGATGTGATAACAAGCTCGTCATGATTATTTGAACGGATCAGTTTCCGGAGATTGGAAGCTGTTTTCCTGAGCTCTTCTTTCTGCCTGTATTCCGGAAGATCGTCTTTGATCCTGACAAAGTACGTACATTTGAAATAGGAGTTGATATAAATATATTCTGCCTTTTGCAGAAGTTGTTTCTTCGCATATTCCTTTTCACTTTTTGTAAGAGTTACAGAGTCCGGAATTTTATCATTCCCGAGAATATAAACTACTGAATGATCAGGAGTTATCCGGGAAATAGTCAGTACTTCAGGTTTCATAAAATCATCCTCGTTTAAAGAAATCAAAGTTAATTAAATTATTGATTGAAATTGGAGAAGCTGTCCCTTTATGACCTCACCCCAACCACGCTCCCATGGGAGAGGGGTTAAATCCCAGTTTTAGTGCCGTTTACACCCTTGCTTTCACCTTGATAAAGCCCTCTGGAGATATAGAAAAAGTCGAAGTTACTATCAAGTTCTTCTCTGTGAGACTCTGTGTCTTCTCTGTGAAACTCTGTGTAACAATATTTTAAGAACTAACACAGAGAACACAAAGGAGACACCTTGTCCCGATATATCGGAAGAGCTACACAGAGAACTTTTCAACATCCCAAAATTCACATTTCCCAAAGAACAGTCAGTTTAAATATTTTTAATGACATATATAAATCTTTGCGATATTTGCGGTGACACAAAATTTCCATTTATCTCCGGGCTTTTATGAACCTTAATGATATTTATAAAAAGGCTTTAAATTCTGAAGCATTGACAAACGGGGAAGGAATTGAACTATATAATAATGCCCCTTCCGAAGAGCTGATTTTCATTGCAGATACATTAAGACGAAAATTACATCCGGATAATCTTGCCGGATGGATGATAGACCGGAATGTTAATATAACCAATATATGTTTTTCCCAATGCTCATTCTGCAACTTCTGCAGAAAGATGAACTCAGAAGATTCTTATACAACGACGATAAGTGAATATGAAAAGAAGATTGATGAGCTCTTCAATCTCGGAGGAGATCAGATACTTCTGCAGGGTGGAATGAACCCTGATTTAGGGATTGAGTTCTATACTGATCTTTTCAGAAAACTTAAATCCCTTTATCCTGAACTAAAGCTTCATGCTCTCGGCCCTCCTGAAATAGTATACCTGGCCAGAAAAGAAAAATTGCCTTATTCAGAGATCCTGAAAATTCTTGTGGATTCCGGACTTGACAGTCTCCCCGGAGCCGGGGCTGAGATACTGGCAGACAGGGTCAGAAGGATTGTTTCACCAGCCAAAGCAACAACAACTGAATGGCTTGACGTGATGCGTGAAGCACATATCCTGAATTTACCTACTTCAGCAACAATGATGTTTGGGCATGTGGAAACAAGAGAAGAAAGGATTGAGCATCTGGTAAACCTGAGAACTGTTCAGGAAGAAAAGCCTGCTGGCCATTATGGTTTTGTTGCTTTTATCCCCTGGCCATATCAGGATAAAGGGACCCTGTTGTCAGAGAAATATGGCGTTAAAAACAGCGCGAACGGGCCGGAATATATAAGAACAATTGCAATAAGCAGGATCATGCTAAACAATATTCCAAACATTCAGTCTTCTATTCTGACCGTTGGAAAAGAAATCGCCATGCTATCACTTCATGCCGGTGCCAATGACCTCGGCTCTATCATGATTGAAGAGAATGTTGTAAGTGCTGCCGGAGCATCTTTTCGATTTGATGCATCAGAAATGCAGGCAATAATCAAAGAAGCCGGTTTTATTCCGAGAAGAAGAAATCAGAAATACGAGACGGTGTAAGAAGCGGGAATTCGGAAGACGGAAGTCCGAAGAAGGAAGTCCGAAGTCGGAAGACCCGGTATAATTTGACATCTAGAGTACCTTTTTCCTTTTATCTTTTGTCTTTTATTTTGTTCAGACCCCTTTATAAATATTCCATAGCCAATTAATTACAATGAGTGTTACCAGGGGTACGGCTACGAAAGGTTTTCTCAGGAAAATTTCAGATCTGCTGTAAAAATCATAAAGTGTCTTTCTTTTTGAAAGAGTATCATAGGCCATCCAGAGAGGAGTTACAAGCATAATCAGGGCAATAATGAAACCAAATGGATTCAGCGATGCGGCTTCCCTTATATTGCCATTAATAAGTGCCAGAACTGATCTTGTCGAACCGCACGATGGGCAAGGAATCCCTGTAATATGTTTAACCAGGCACAATCCTCCGGCATCATCTGGCCGGTTCTGACCCGAAGCAAAAGAAATACCAATCCACAGATAACCGGCAATAACAAGAATTAACAGAATCGGATATAAATTGTCCCTTTTCAAGTATTCAATATATTACCTGCTGGAGTTTTTCCATATTTTTTTGTCTGGTCGCACCCATAATCAGGAACCAGTCAACAAAGGCCCATATACCAAGTCCGCCGCAAGTAAGAAGCTTACCGACACCCAGTCCTGTATCACCAATTATGAACCTGTCAATTCCCAGAGGTCCTGCAATCAGGGAGACCACAAGAATCAGTATCGGATCTTTAAACTGAAGTGTTTGAATAAGAGCCCATTTTGATTCATCCATCGCCAGCATTTTTTCCCTGATAACCGGAACATGATAGCTTTCAAAATACTTTGAAGTTGAAATGATAAAAAAATCTACTTTTTGAGAATCCATTTTTTTAAATTTTTAAAGGTTAACCAAATAGATAATATCAAAAGAGTCGAATACCTCTTCAGATCTTCGTCAATTTAGTATTTTTTTTGAAATTTATTAACCTGGTGGTCAGGTAAAATATGGAAATGGATATGGAAATTTATGATGAGAAGTGAATTGGATCATCAACCATACTAAATTCTGAAGAGGTTGGACCTTGATGAAAGGGACAGAAAAACAAAAACCTGTAACACAGGGTTACAGGTCCTGGTTATTATTATTAAGGATAATTGCCTATTCTTTATGTTCAGCGGCTTTCTTTTCTTCGTCAGGATCGTATTTTGAAGCCTTTTTGAATTCTTTCATACCCTGTCCAATTCCTTTCATAAGTTCAGGAATCTTACGGCCTCCGAAAAGCAGAACGACAACAAGAAGAATAAGCAGGATCTCTGTAAAACCAATCTTTCCCATTATTTTATGTATTTAATTCGACGTAAAGTTATAATTACATTTTACAATAGCAAAATGAAAAAAAGTTAAATCTATTTCCTCAGCAGCCTCAGTATATCATTACCATTAGCCAGTATAAGAAGAGAAAACACTATGATCATACCTGCAATCTGTGCGTATTCCAGGAACTTATCGCTTGGTTTTCTTCCGGTAACTACCTCAAAAAGCAGGAACATCACATGTCCTCCGTCCAGTGCGGGAATGGGCAAAATATTCATTACAGCCAGGATTATTGAGAGAAATGCGGTAAGATTCCAGAAGGCATTCCAGTCCCATACTCCCGGGAAGATCTTTCCAATAGTAATAAATCCTCCAAGTGATTCATAAGCTTTGCTTCCCTTGGAAAATATCAGTTTAAATTGTTTCAGGTAATCACTTATTGTCTTGAATCCTTTATTGATCCCAGCCGGAATCGACTGGAAAAATCCATAATGAATTGTTTTAAATTCAAATATCGGATCGCTGGAAAGTCGAACTACTCCTACCAACCCTGCACTGTTTGGAATGATTTTCAGGTTGATCGAGTCGCCATTCCGTATCAGATTAAGGACCATTGTTTTATTTTTATTCTCTGAAAGGTACTTTGTATACTCATCATTATAAGCGAATTTGATTCCATCCAGTCCGATAATCTCATCTCCGATTTTTGCACCGGCATTTTTCGCAGGTGATTCTTTCATGAAGTCATTTATCAGGTAATTTTTGAATGGTATTCTCGCATCAATCTGACCTTTGCCTTTCAAAATCTTATTGGCATATTCTTTTGGAATATCCAGAGTAAGCTTCTGTCCATCACGATCGATCTGAATGGTTTTTCTCCTGTTAAGTACGATATCGGGAATCAGTTGTCTGAAATCATCTATATAAACATTGTCTACAGATAAGATCTTATCCCCGTTTCGAAGTCCGACTGAATAACCGACAGAGTCAGTAACAATCCCGTATTTGACATTTGCAGTAGGAAGGTAACTTTCTCCCCATGCGTACAATACAAGGATAAAGATCAACATTGCAAAAATGAAATTAAAGATCACACCGCCGGTCATGATCAATAATCTCTCCCAGGATGTTTTTGACCTGAATTCCCATGGTTGGGGAGGAAGTTTCATCTGTTCCTTGTCCATAGATTCATCGATCATTCCTGAGATTTTCACATAACCGCCAAGAGGAAGCCAGCCAATACCATATTCCGTTTCACCTTTTTTTACTTTAAACAGTGAGAACCAGGGAT
>JAHEYW010000037.1 GCA_023251395.1 Bacteroidales bacterium | reverse complement strand
AATAGCAGAGATAACAAACTGTACAGAAACTTTGGACATAAGGTAACTGTTCCAGCTGAGGTTCAGGAAAGCTTCCCTCTTAAGGATCTTTCTGTCTTTGATAATTTCCTCTGCACTGACTGTCAGCCCCATGAAAATAGAAACAATAACCGACATAAACAGGTAAACCGGCAGGTTTTCATTATCCAGAAAAGTATAATGTCCATTACCGGTTGTCTTTGAGTATTTGATCAGCACTGCCAGGAACAATGCAAGTATTGGAGCCTCAAGCAAGGTGATTATCAGGTATTGTGTATCCGCAAGTTTGGATAGAATGTCTCGTTTTGTAAATACAAGAAACTGTTTGAATTTGTTCGGGGTTTTAAAATTTATCTCTGGAATTCCCTTGCCTTCCTCAAGCGGTTCTTCCTTATCAAGGAGATAAGTCTTATAATATTCACTCCATTCCTTTGGAGAGACTTTTCGGGTACTGGTCGGCTGTCCATATTCATCGAGTACCCTGGCCTCCACAATATTGAATATCTGTTCAGGGTTCACATTACCGCAGACATGACACTCACTTTCATTGTAGTTGGCATGGTGTATCCTTGTTTTAAAATATACTATTGATTCAATAGGATTGCCATTATAGATCAGATGTCCTCCTGTATCAAGGATAATGAGCCTGTCAAACATCTTAAAGATATCTGAAGAAGGCTGGTGAATTACTACGAAAAGCAGCTTACCTTTCAATGCAAGTTCTTTCAGCAGATCGAGGATATTTTCCGAGTCTCTTGAGGATAACCCGGATGTAGGCTCATCAAGAAACATTATTGATGGTTCCCTGATAAGTTCCAGAGAGATATTTAATCTTTTTCTCTGACCCCCACTGATCTTTTTGTTAAGTGGACTTCCGACTTTCATATCCCTTATCTCATACAAACCGAGACTCTTAAGTGTGACATCTACTTTAGCCTTTAATTCCTCCTCTGTCAGATTGTCAAAACAAAGCTTCGCATTATAAAAGAGGTTTTCAAAAACAGTAAGCTCTTCAATAAGCAGATCATCCTGAGATACATACCCAATAAGTCCTTTTACCTCTTCGCTCTGACTGTGTATGCTGGTTCCATTGATTGTCACTTCACCGGAGAAGGGCGGATTGATTCCATTCAATACACTGAGAAGAGTCGATTTACCGGCACCACTCGCTCCCATAATACCTACCATTCTTCCAGACTCCTCCTCAAAACTCATCGGATGAATACCAACCTTGCCACTACGGAATCTGTATTCAAGATTCTTAACCTGGTACACTACACGTGAAGCCTGTAGCTCTTCTCTTAAAAACTGCTGAATAATGTCACTATAATAAATAGGAGAGGATTTTGGATCCCTTAAAGATGATCCGGGGTTGAAAGGGTAAATTTTATCTTCCTGGAGCAGCTGTCCGTTCATGTAAAGTTCACCCGTTTGTGTAAACCTTACAAAATACATGCTGGCAGAGTGAACAAATAATACCCAGATCTGCCCCTTAACGTCTTTATTGTGAAGATGTTTTACTTCAATATCTTCATGTTCAACTTTATTATCAATTACAAGGACATTATTGGATTTTGGTACAGTTTTAAATGGATTTAAAATGAAATTTTTAATGAGTGTATGTTCCGCCTGGTCAACATTAAATGATTCGGATACCGACTGGATGAATTCGAGTTCCAGCTGACTTACTTCTGTTCCGTCTGATTTACAGAATTCCAGCAACTGTACAAGTACTATTATTTTCTGATCCTGTGTGAGCTGATCATTTATATCATTGCATATTTTAAGCAATCTTACTGATATTGCTGATGTCCTTCTGTCCTGGTTACTCTTTTTCTGTCTTTCCTGTGCTTCCTGAAAGTACCCATCAAAAAAGCCAAGATATTCCTTCACAAGTTCCTGGTTCAGCTGGCGTCTCAGAAATGCTTCAACAACACCCCTTCTGTCACTGTCATTGCTCTGTGGTCTGGCAATAATTGCAAAGAGCTGCATCAGTGCTTTTAAGATCTTCTCACTCATTTTAAATCAGTTATAAGAATTTTATTCCAGTCTTAGTCTTAAGGTTTTATTTTAAATATTTGTTATCAAACAGTTATACTGCCTGATTTGCCAAGATAATTAATTATTACCGGATGAAATTAATAATTTGCTCCAATAATTCCTAATAATCATCAATAGTTAACTTAAGGTCAGTCAGTTTATGGTTTCCTCTTCTTTTTATTTTTCTTTTCAACTGAGAAACCGAATTTACCGGCATATTCCCCCAATTGATAATATTTACCATGAGAGTAGCAGATGAGTCCTGAATCGTTGAGTCTGAACAGCCCTGTACGCTCATCCACGAGTTCGTTTTCCGCCTGGACTGCGACAACTTCTGAAATGAACATATGATGCGTTCCCAGCTCTTTTATTTCCTTAACAACACATTCAATATTTACAGGAGATTCAAGTATAATGGGGGCTTTCACAAGAGATGCCTTTCCAGGGGTAAGTCCCATTTCAGCAAATTTATCATAGTCTGCACCTGATCTTATACCACACCAGTCGGCAGCGTGAGCCAGCTTCTTTGTGGTAAGGTTAATGACATACTCCCCGTTCCTTTTGATTATATCGTAGGAATGTCTGGAAGGTCTGACTGAGATATAACACATCGCTGGATCTGTGCAAATTGTTCCGGTCCAGGAAATCGTAAGGATGTTATATTCTTCAGGAGCAGATCCGCAGCTTACCATCACAGCTGGCAACGGGTATAACATGGTTCCTGGTTTCCAGATAATTTTGCTCATTTGGTTGGTTAAAGATTTTCTTACTTTTCCTTATATTTATGATTGGATCTCTTGCAAGGAGATATTTCAGGATTACGGATTTGCAGCTCATTTTAAACTCCTGATACAACTATCGGTATCCGGGAAAATTTCAAAAATCGTATGGAGATTCAGAGTTTCAAAAAGAGCCTTGATGTTTGGTTCAGGTGATGCAAATTTAATGATCCCGTAGCTGTCGCGGGCAGCTCTGAAAAGAGATAGAAAACAGCCAAAGCCTGAACTGTCGATGTACTGAACACCTTTAAGATCAATAATAACCTTTGTATTGGTATTGTCGAACAGCTTAATAATCAAATCCCTGATCTCGTCAGCTACGAGGGCATTTATCCTGTCAACAGAAAATGTTACGATGTCGACACTGTTCCTTTTTTCGAAATTAACCATTGGCAGTTTCTTACATTGTGCTAATAAAATCCTGGAGTTCACTGACCGCCTCGTTTGATTCCTTTTCGTACCTGTTAATATACGATTCGTAGTTTTCCTTGTTTTTACCCTCTTTCCCTTCCAGTTCAAATTTTTTTAACATTGAGGCAAGGTCGGCCATCCCCATTATTGCAACCGATGATTTTGCTTTGTGTGCGAGCAGACCTAATGAATATAAATCTCCTCTGGATAGCAGGGCCCTCATATCATTTGAGATTTCTGAGATCTGTTCCCTGAACAGGTCAACCAGCTCAATTATTATTGTTTTGTCACCCCCTGAAACAGATCGCAGGTAATCCGTATTTATCCGTTTGTAATTCATGAGATTATGATTTCTTTACCCATTTGAAAGAAGAAAGATTCAAACAAAAATAGTATTTTTTTAATTCTAATTGTTTAACAATGAATGCCGGACAGTTACCTGGCTTTTGAAAAAATTAAAATATTGTTACCTTTAAAGTGATAAAAACCATAATTTATGAAATATACGGTATTGTTGATATTGCTTTTGTTTTTATCTGAATATGTTTATCCTCAGACTGATGTAATTATTAAAAGGAGAGAATTCAGGACCAGCAAGCCTGGTTTCAGGGTTGCCTGGAAACATATTAAATCAGGTGATGAATATTATCTGGCAGGAGGACAAGGTTATAACAGTGCATTCAATGAATACCAGCAAGCTTATATATATAATTCTGATAATGCAGAACTTAATTACAAAATAGGAATTTCAGCGTTGTTCTCTGATAAACGGGAAGAAGCTGGTGATTTTCTCAACAAAGCTTATGAGCTGAAGAATGATGTCGCTGAAGATATCTTGCTTTTTAAAGGAAGGGCAACTGCTTTCCAGGGTAAATATAACCCTTCAATTGAGGATATCAACAACTATCTTAATACCTCGGGCAGAAAACCAAAAGTAAATATTACAAGGGCAAAAAAATACCTGGCAGAAGATTCAGCTGCTCTGATAATTACAAAAGATACTCTTAGGGTAGAGATAATTAATATGGGAAGCAACGTAAATTCTGCTGCTGACGACTATTCAGAAGTTTTTACGCCCGATGGAAAGAAAATGATATTTGGATCAAGACGCGGAATATCAGCTAAAGAGAAGAGTATATACCCCGATAATAAATTCAATGAAAATATTTATTACACAAACCTTATTGACAGCACTTATTCAGTTGCAATGCTATTCAACAAGAAACTGACAACAAAGTATTGTGAAGTACCTCTCTCAATGAATGCAGCCGGTGATAGATTATTTATTTATATGGGCTACGAAGGGAACGGGGATATAAAGGTTTCTTCATTTAAAAAGAATAAATGGAAGAAGCCCGTGCCGATAAAATTTAATGTAAATACCAGGGACCAGGAATCATCTTTTACAATTTCCCATAAGGGTGATAAAATAGTTTTTGTTAGCGACAGAAAGAAGGGAATGGGAGGAAAAGATATTTATCTTATGACAAATAAAGGAGGTAAGAGATGGTCAAGACCAGTAAACGCGGGTCCTGCAATAAATACAAAGTACGACGAGGAATCTGTCAGGTTTTCTTCGGGAGATGATACATTATGGTTCAGTTCACAGGGGCATGAAACAATGGGCGGTTTTGACATATTCTACAGCACACTTTCGGGCGATAGAAAGTGGAGTGAAGCGATAAACGCTGGCTATCCTATAAATACTCAATGGGATGATATGTTCTATTCTCCATCTCCTGTTACCGACAGCACGTTTTATCTTTCTTCAAACAGGAAAGGAGGATTTGGTGGTCTTGATATTTTCAAAGGAAGGTATTTGCCTCCACTACCACTGAATATTCCTGTTCTTGTTGATACTTTGTATGAGATTGCTCCAATGAAACAAGAGACAGTCATTCTCATCAGAGAACAAGGGGTTGAAGTTCAGGAGATCAAGATGGAAGGGCAACCTGTACTGCCCAAAGAAGCAGAAATACTCCTGATAGGAACGGTTACAGATTCCGAGACAAAAGAACCTGTCCTTGCCAGAATTGAGGTTTTTGATATGTCGAATGACCAGGTAATTGCAACTACTGCCAGTTCTGATGTCGACGGAACTTATAAGGTTAAGGTTCCCGGGAAGAAATCATATATGTTAAGCCTGAGAGCAACCGGATTCCTTTCAGGTATGGAAAGAGCTGTAATTCCTGTAACGTATGCCAAGGAATCTTTCACCTTTAATATAACACTTAACAAGATTAAGGTTGGGAAAAAAGTTGTGCTCAATAATATTCTCTTTGAACAGGGTAAAGCTGTCATCACAAAAAGCTCAACCCCTGAACTTAAGAAACTTCTTGCTGCAATGCAGGATAATCCTGAGATGAAAATTGAGATTTCTGGCCATACTGATAACACAGGAAGTTCTGTAATTAATGCTAAACTTTCATCTGACAGGGCTAAAGCTATTGTTGATTACCTGATAAAGAATGGTATTGATACAAACCGTATGACTTACAAGGGTTACGGATCAGAACAACCTGTTGCTGAAAATAACACACCGGCCGGAAGGGCAAAAAACAGAAGAGTGGAATTTAAAATTACCGGGTTATAACCAGATACCAGAGGTTTTTATTTTTTTATGATTTTCTTCAGGGCAAAAAACATTCAGTTTTTATACTTTTGGCCCACCTGAAATTTAATATTCAAAATTATGAAGAATACTCCTTTTACTCAGTTTCATATTGAGCTCAAAGCTAAAATGGTACCATTTGCAGGTTATAATATGCCTGTGGAATATACCGGGATTACTGAAGAACACATGATTGTGAGAGAGAAGCTTGGTGTATTTGATGTCTCTCACATGGGTGAGTTCTGGGTTATGGGCCCTGAGGCACTCGGCTTCCTTCAGGGAATAACATCAAACGATGTATCTTCACTGTGGAACGGGAAGGTACAGTATTCATGCTTTCCAAACGGAAAGGGCGGAATTGTTGATGATCTGCTTGTCTATAAATTCAGTGACGAAAAATTCCTGCTGGTTGTGAATGCTGCCAATATTGAAAAGGACTGGAACTGGTGTGTCAGTAATGCCCCAAAATATGGTATTAAACCGGGAAAAGATCTGATAAATGATTCAGATAATACTGCCCAGCTTGCTATTCAGGGACCACTGGCGCTTAAAGCCATGCAGAAGCTGACTCAGACGACGGTTACAGACATGGAATATTATACTTTTAAGGTTATAGAGTTCGCAGGGTTAAAAGAGGTTCTTTTTGCAACAACCGGCTATACCGGTTCTGGAGGTTGTGAGATTTATGTGAAAAATGAAGACGCCTCTAAGCTGTGGAAAGCAGTATTCGAAGCAGGAGAGGAATTCGGGATCAAACCAGTAGGGTTAGGAGCCAGGGATACTCTAAGACTTGAAATGGGTTACTGCCTTTATGGAAATGATATTAATGATGAGACTTCACCTATTGAAGCTGGGTTAGGCTGGATAACCAAATTCACTGATAATAAAAAGTTCATTGACAAAGATCTACTTCTTAAGCAAAAGGCAAATGGAACGACCCGGAGACTGAAAGGTTTTGTTATGATTGACAGGGGAATACCAAGGCAACACTATGAAGTTGTAGATGCATCAGGTAAAAATATCGGGGAAGTTACTTCCGGAACCATGTCTCCAGTGCTTAAACAGGGTATAGGTATGGCATATCTTTCAAAAGGATACTGGAAAACAGACTCAGAAATATTTATCAGGATCCGCAACAAGGATCTTAAAGCCAGAGTTGTTGAACTGCCGTTTTATAAAAAGGGCTGAATAATTGGCCTTCCATATAATTCTTAAATCTGAAATGACCACAAGAAATCTCGAAGTCTGTCTTACCCCGGCCGTATTTAACCGATTTGACCACGAAGATGCAGCTGTTGTCATCATTGACGTGCTTAGGGCCAGCTCATTAATCTGTACTGCATTTGCCAATGGTGCTGTAGCAATAATACCTGTTTCAGAAGTTACCCAGGCAATGGATTATAAGAAAAAGGGTTTTATGGTCGCTGCTGAGCGTGATGGTTTTGTACTTGACTTTGCAGATTTTGGAAATTCTCCTTTCAACTTTACAAAAGAAAAAGTTGAGGGAAAAACAATAGTATACAGTACTACAAATGGCACAAGGTTAATTGAACTTGCTTCTGCCTCATTCTCATGCGCTATAGGTACTTTCAACAATCTTTCAGCAATAATAAGATGGGTATTGAAACAGGATCGTGACGTTATACTGTTTTGTGCCGGATGGAAAGATAAATTCAATCTGGAAGACACAATCTGCGCCGGTGCAATGGCAGAAAAACTGATTGAAAGCGGACAATATAAAACGATATGCGATTCAGCTTATGCTGCAACAGATCTTTGGAAACTGGCTAGCCCTGACCCATTACATTATATTCAGAAAGCGGCCCAGAGGAACAGGTTGAGAGATAAGGGACTTGATGACTGTATTGAATATTGCATGTCTGTTGATCTTAATGCATCAGTACCGGTCGTTATCAATAGTGAACTGAGGGATTTCAGCAAGCTGACCTGATTGGTTTTAAAACCATGAATTTCATAATTTTGTACAAGAAATTGATATTAATTTAACTTACTAACATGATTAATATATGAAAAGGCATAATTTTTACGCAGGTCCTTCAATTCTTCCACAATATACACTGGATAAGACAATTGAAGGCATAAAGGACTTTGCCGGAACCGGGTTGTCAGTTCTCGAGATTTCTCACAGGAGCAAGGAATTTGTAGCCTGCGTCAGCGATACTATTGCACTTATTAAATCATTGCTCGATGTACCTGCTGGATACCAGGTGATCTTTCTTGGAGGAGGAGCCAGTCTTCAGTTCTGTATGGTACCAATGAACCTGATGAACAGCAAATCAGCTTATCTTGTAACCGGAGAATGGGCCGGTAAAGCTTACAAAGAAGCCAAATTCTTTGGTGATGCAATAGAAGTTGCAACCTCCAAGGACAGAAATTTCAGCTATATCCCTAAAAACTACTCAATCTCATCTGATGTGGATTATTTCCATATTACAACCAATAATACCATTTATGGTACTGAGCTTAAGAATGATCCTGATGTAAAGGTTCCTCTGGTGGCTGATATGTCTTCAGATATTTTCAGCCGTCCTGTGGATGTCTCGAAATATTCAATGATCTATGCAGGTGCACAGAAGAATCTTGCTCCTGCCGGTGTAACAATGATCATTGTTAAGGAAGAAATCCTTGGCAAGGTTTCAAGGCCAATACCGACTATGCTTGACTATCGTACCCACATTAAGGGTGAATCTATGTTTAATACTCCTCCTGTTTTTGCAATATTTGCAGCTCAACAAACACTGAAGTGGCTGAAAGAGATGGGCGGGGTAAAGATCATGCAAAAGAAGAATATTGAAAAAGCAAGAATCCTTTATGATGAAATTGACAGGAACAGGTTGTTTGTTCCTACCGTCAAAGATCCTGAAGACAGATCATTAATGAATATCTGTTTTGTGATGGCTGACGAATACAAAGACCTTGAAAAAGAATTCTCTGAATTCGCAAAGTCCAGAGGTATGCTTGGAATTGAGGGCCACCGGTCAGTAGGAGGATTCAGGGCATCAACTTATAACGCTCTTCCAAAGGAAAGCGTTGAAGCTCTTGTGGCTGTTATGAAAGAATTTGAATCTGGTAAAAGGTAATTTGAAAATATATGAAAATCCTGGTTGCAACAGAAAAGCCGTTCGCTCCGATCGCTGTTACGCAGATCCGAGAGCTGGTTGAGGGGTCAGGCAATGTTCTGGCTCTTCTTGAGAACTACAAGAGTGCGCCAGAATTACTGGAAGCTGTAGCCGATGCAGATGCCTTAATAGTCAGAAGTGATCTTATTACACCTGAAGTTCTGGATGCTGCCAAAAAACTGAAAATAGTTGTGAGGGCAGGGGCTGGTTATGATAATATTGATATCTCCTCCTGCACTGATCATAAGGTTGTGGTTATGAACACACCCGGACAGAACTCCAATGGCGTAGCAGAGCTTGTCTTCGAAATGATGCTTTATCAGGCAAGATCAGGTTTCAGCGGAAAATCGGGCACTGAGCTGAGAGGGAAAACAATCGGTTTGCATGCCTTTGGTAATGTAAGTAAGTATGTAGCTGAGATTGCAAGGGGATTTGGAATGGATGTCTATAGCTTCGACCCTTTTATCGGCGCCGACGTAATGAGGACTGCAGGGGTTAAGGTATGTACCAGTAAGGAAGAGCTTTACTCAAAGTGCAAGTACATCTCCTTACACCTTCCTTTAAATGATAAAACAAAAAAATCTATCGGATATGATCTCCTTAAATTATTGCCACATGACGGTGTGCTTGTGAATGCAGCCAGGAAAGAGGTAATTGATGAGGATGGCCTGTTGAAGATCTTTGCCGAAAGAAACGATATTAAGTATCTTTCTGATGGTGAACCAGATAGCAAAGCTGTTTTTGAAGCTAAATACAAGGAAAGATATATTTTTACTACAAAAAAAATGGGTGCCCAGACAGAGGAAGCTAATATTAATTCAGGAGTTGCTGCTGCAAAACAGATTGTTGACTATTTTGCGACAGGTAACGAAAAATTCCGGGTAAACAGATAATCATTAATCTCAAATCTTAAAATGGCGATAGTTAAACCTTTCAAAGGTCTCAGACCTCCTGTTGCACTTGTCAAGGATCTTTCATGTCTTCCCTATGATGTAATGAATAGCGAAGAGGCAAAAATGATGGCTTCTGGTAAAGAGTGCTCTTTACTTCATATAACCAGGTCGGAGATCGACATGCCTGAAGGTACAGATATTCATTCTGAGGAAGTATACAACAGGTCAGTGAGCAATTTTAAAAAATGGCAGAAAGAGGGATGGCTGGTTAAGGATAAAAAGCCACATTTTTATATCTATGCACAAACAATGGAGGGACGCACTCAATACGGTATTGTTGGATGTGCCTCCGTTGACGATTACCTGAATGGTATCATAAAAAAACATGAACTTACCAGACCTGATAAGGAACAGGACAGGATGGTGCATGTAAGAGCGAATAATGCAAATATAGAACCGGTTTTTTTTACATACCCTGCTGTTAAAGAACTAGATGACATAGTGAATGAGATAGTAAAGAATAAGAAACCTGAGTATGATTTTGTAGCAGAGGATGGATTTGGACACCATTTCTGGGTAATTGAGGATAAGAAAACAAATGCTCTCATTGAAAAATGTTTTGCCGAGAAAGTACCCTTCACCTATGTTGCCGATGGCCATCACAGGACTGCAGCTGCCGCCCTTGTCGGCAGAGAAAAGAGAGAGAAAAATAAAAAGCATAAAGGGAGTGAAGAATATAATTATTTTCTTGCAGTTCATTTTCCTGATAATCAACTTAGAATAATCGATTACAACAGGACAGTCAGGGATCTTAATGGTCTGACTGAAGAAGAATTTATCAGGAAACTAAGTGAATGCTTTATTATCGAAGACAAAGGAAGCCAGGTCTATAAACCAGACCGCCTGCATAACTTTTCGATGTATATCGGAGGTAAATGGTACAGTCTGACAGCCAGGCCTGGAACTTACGACGATAATGATCCAATTGGAACACTTGATGTTACAGTCCTTGCTAACCTTGTTCTTTCTCGTGTTCTGGATATTCAGGATCTGAGGAGATCAAAAAGGATTGATTTTGTTGGCGGGATCAGGGGTCTGCAGGAACTGAAAAAAAGAGTGGACAGTGGTGACATGAAGGTAGCATTCGCACTCTTTCCGGTCTCAATGGAACAACTTATTACAATTGCGGATTCGGGAAATATAATGCCACCGAAATCAACCTGGTTTGAGCCAAAACTACGCAGCGGACTTGTGATACATCTGCTTGATTAAGACAGTTTTGGAAGATATAGCTGCAAATATCGATAAAATACGATCTCAGTTACCCTTAACTGTTAAGATAATCGCGGTATCCAAAAATAAACCTGTCGAGGATATCATGAAAGCATATAATGCGGGTCAGAGGAACTTCGGTGAGAACAGGGTCCAGGAATTACTATCAAAAAAGGATTCGCTTCCACAGGACATTCAATGGCACCTGATCGGACATCTCCAGACTAATAAGGTTAAATTTATTATACCTTTTGTCAGGTTGATCCATTCTGTTGATAGTTTTAAACTGCTTCTTTCCATCAACAATGAAGCAGAAAAGGTGTCAGGAATTGTAGATTGTTTGCTTCAGTTTTATATTGCAAGGGAAGAATCAAAATTCGGATTCTCTATGGAGGAAGTAACAGCCATGCTGGAATCAGCTTCATTCAAAAGTATGAAGAATGTAAGTCTCTGTGGTATAATGGGAATGGCCACATTCACTGATAATACAGAAATTGTCAGGAATGAATTCAAGTATCTGAAAAACTGCTTTGATAAACTAAAACATGATTATTTCCAGCCCTCAGAGAAATTCACAGAGGTATCTATGGGAATGTCAGGAGATTATAATCTGGCAGTAGAGGAGGGGAGTACAATGGTGAGAATTGGAAGCCTGATCTTCGGAGAGCGACAACAGATCAGATGAGGATACTTAAAAGAGCCTCAATCAGCTTATTTTTTTCATCAGTCGATTTGCCTCTGTATTTATCAAAATATTCGATAATTTGTTTTTTTAGATCAGGTTTGATACCCGAAACTGATTCCTCAAGAACAGTAAAGCATTCCAGTGCAACAAGATATTCACTTTCAATAAATACTCTGGAAATGTCCATGGAATATTCTGAATAATCAAGACCTGATTGCCAGCATGAGGAAGCGATCATTGATAATGTATCAGGCTTATATTTCTTTGAAAGTTCGGCAATTATTTCAGCACGTGCAGTCTTCTCCTTCAGGTCGTTCATGAAATTCCTTATGAGTTCTTTGATATAAGCATCATTGGCTCTGTCAAATAGCTCAGTCAGAAGAACAATTGCACCCTTAAATGGATCTTCATTTCTAAGGGATATTATTGCTGATGAGATACTTCTGTTGTTATCGGAAAGGAGTTTCTTTTGAAGTATTTCAAGTCTTTTCTCAGATTCGGTCATAATTATATTATTTCAGACAAAATTAGAAATAGGTTTAATTCATTCATGCTGTTTTTGAAAAATAAAAATATTGTACTAATTTAGTCGTGAATTAGTTCAGACACTTAAATTATTTAATCATGAGTAAAAAATATAGTTTTGGAACAGGATTAATCGCTGTTTTACTGATATGCACCGTTCTCTTTTCAGGCTGTGGGTCAGGAGGAGGCGAGAAAAAAAGCAAGAGTACTGAAACTGAAAAAGCCACTGTAAAGGACAACACCCAGGCAGTACAGGACGTAAAGCAGGCCGAAAAAATATTTCAGGCTCTGCCTTCACCTCTGGAATCAGCGATGCTTATCAAATCAGCCGGAGGTAAATTCGATAAAAAATACCTTAATCCTGTTGAGAATCAGAACAAGTATACAACAAATAACAGTCAGGCACTGAACCTTGGCATATATACCTGTGATCTGAGTTTTGCCAGCCTTTATGATCAGACCCAGCTGATAATAAACTATATGAATGCTGCAAAAAAGATGGCTAACGGGTTAGGGATCATGGATGCTATTCAACAATCAACAATTGACCGTCTGGAAGAAAATATAAATAATACACAGGTCATCCTGGATATTGTTTCTGAGACATTCCTTAATTCAAACTCGTATCTTTCAGATAATGATCAGCCTGCAATAGCAACGACAGTTCTTGTGGGCGGATGGATTGAAGGATTGTACATTGCAACCCAACTGGTTGATCTGAATGAATTCAACGGAAATAAACTTGTTGGAAGGATCATCGATCAGAAGCTTTCCATCCAGATTCTCCTCGACCTGCTCGAGAAGAACAAGGAAGTTCCTAATATTCAGGGACTGGTTATACAAATGAGCAAACTTAAGGCAGTTTTCGACAAGATAAATATCAGTGCCAAGCCTATCAGAACTGAGATTGATAAAAGTACGAATACAACGATCCTTAGATCGGAGGTAACTACCGATATGTCGCAGGCAATATTTAAGGAGCTTAGGGATGTTACATCAGAAATCAGAAATTCATTCGTTCAATAAAGAATAATACTATGAAAGGGATAAGAATATTATCAATAATCACATTATTGCTGGCTATCGCTTCATTCAATCTTAATGCTCAGTGTAAAGCTTTCGCAAAGAATGAATGTCTCCCAAAGCTCAGCCCATATACTCATGATGGAAATTATCATTCCGCAGTGCTGGTGGAAGGGGAAGAAGCCGAACTTTACAAAACTTTCTATTCTGATATGGAATACAGGGTTGCAATAATGGGGGAAGGAAAGCTTCCGAATGTGGAGTTCAGGGTTCTGGATGATAATAAAAACGTTATTTATTCAAACAAGGATAATAACTATGCCAAAACATGGGATTTCAGGCTTGAAGCAAGTAAACAGTTGAAACTTGTTGTTAAGGTCCTAAATAACAGTAAACCAGGTGATACACCGGCCAGCGGATGTGTTGCTATTATGTTTGGATTTAAGCTTAAAAAGTAAGATATCTCACAGAATAATAATTAAGAGGCTGTTCAAATGATCAGCCTCTTTTATTTTAACCTTCCAGCCAGAAATCTGCCGGTGTATGAATCCTTGCATTTTGCTAGCTGTTCAGGAGTGCCGCTGAAAACAAGATAACCTCCCTCTTCACCTCCTTCAGGTCCAAGATCAATTACCCAGTCTGCACATTTAATTACTTCCTGGTTATGCTCAATTAGAATCACCGAATGACCATGATCAACCATCGCATTAAGAGACTTAAGAAGCTTCTTAATATCATGGAAATGAAGCCCTGTCGTTGGTTCATCAAAAATAAAAAGAATATGTCCTGTGGATTTTTCCTGGCTTAGGAAAAAGGCAAGCTTTACCCTCTGACTCTCGCCACCGGAAAGTGAACTTGAAGATTGTCCCATTTTGACGTATCCCAGACCTACATCTGCAAGTGGTCTGAGTTTCTCAATGATCTTTTTTTCACTCCTGCCCTGGTGAGAACCAAAGAAATCAAGAGCTTCATCGATTGTCATTTCCAGGATATCAAAAATGTTTTTGCCATGATACCTTACCTCCAGGATATCCTTCCTGAATCTCATTCCTTTGCAGGCTTCGCAGGTAAGTTCCACATCGGCCATAAATTGCATTTCAACCCTTATAATTCCTTCACCCTGGCACTCTTCGCATCTTCCCCCTTCAACATTAAATGAAAAATGAGATGGTTTATAATTATTCTGGACTGATGCCTGTTGCTCAGCATATAGCTTTCTTATTTCATCATAAGCTTTCAGATATGTTACAGGGTTTGACCTCGTTGATTTTCCTATTGGATTCTGATCAACAAGTTCGATTCCTGTGATGCTGCCGTAATCGCCGCTAAGATCCCTGAATTGACCGGGCTTGAAATTGTTCCCGTTTATCTTGTTTCCTAGTATCTTATAAAGTATATCGTTTACAAGTGTTGATTTTCCTGACCCACTTACACCCGTAACCGCGGTTATGGTGTGCAATGGAAATCTGACATCAATATTCTTAAGGTTATTCTCCCGTGCACCTTTCAGATCAAGGTAGCTATTCCATTTTCTTCTTGATCGTGGGATTGTGACGCTTAACCTTCCGCTAAGATAACCAGCGGTAAGCGATTTGTTTGATTCGGAAAGATCCAAACCACCCTGGTATACTACTTCGCCGCCAAGTCGGCCTGCTTCAGGTCCCATATCAATTATTTCATCAGCCGCCCTGATTATTTCCTCCTCATGTTCAACAACAAGTACTGTATTCCCGTAGTCCCGTAATTCTTTGAGCACCCTTATTAAAAGGTTTGTATCCCTTGGGTGAAGACCAATGCTGGGTTCATCAAGAATATACATTGACCCGACGAGGTTGCTTCCTAAGGATGTTGCCAGATTTATCCTCTGTGATTCGCCACCGGAAAGAGTGGAAGAGAGTCTGTCGAGAGTAAGATAGGAGAGACCTACATCAACCAGAAACTTCAGTCTGATTACTATCTCTTTCAAAAGCCTTTCTGCAATCTTTCTGTCATCATTTTCAAGTTCCAGGTCCATAAAATATTCATATAGCTTTCTTGCTGGAAGTGAAACAAGGTCCTGGATAGATTTTCCGGCAACCTTAACATATCCGGCCTCTTTACGTAGCCTTGTTCCTTTGCATCCGGGACAGATTGTCTTGCCACGGTACCGGCTTAGGAGCACCCGGTATTGTATCTTATATTTTTTTTCTTCTAAATGGTCGAAAAATTTATTGATACCATAAAAATACTTGTTCCCGTTCCATAACAGGCTTTTTTGCTGTTCTGTGAGCTGGAAATATGGCTTGTGAATGGGAAAATCAAAATGAGAAGCGTTCATTATGAGTCTTTCCTTCCACCTTTTCATTGTTTCGCCTTTCCAGCATACAACAGCATCCTCGTAAACTGAAAGGTTCTGATCAGGAATTACCAGATTTTCGTCGATACCGATTATTTTGCTGTATCCCTCACAGACAGGACAGGCACCGATAGGATTGTTAAAGCTGAAAAGGTGCTCGGATGGCTCAATAAAATCAACTCCATTTTCTTCAAACTTATTTGAAAAGCTCTCTCTTGTAAATCCATTTTCCCCTTGCAGAACCAGGTTGCAATGTCCTTTACCGACCTGAAATGCTGTCTGTACTGAGTCAGCAGACCTGCTAACATTGTCATGTGTGTGATCAGCAACTATCCTGTCAATAACAATATTAATAATATCTCCGGGTTCTATACCCTTAATCGCTTTGTTTTCATCAATTCTGATAAGCTCTCCATTCGATTCTATCCTGTTGAAACCCTGTTTTGTCAGAAACGAGAAATATTCCTCGGGTTTGATGTTGGGAGGTACTTCGCCAGGTGCGGCAATAATAACTTTTGTTCCTTCATTTAGTGTTGACAGAAAGATAGTTACGTCATCAACTGAATGTTTTTTTACCTCTTTTCCTGTTGCAGGTGAATATGTCCGTCCGATTCTGGCATACAGAAGTCTTATATAATCGTATATTTCTGTTGAAGTACCTACCGTAGATCTTGGGTTTCTGGTATTTACCTTTTGTTCGATAGCAATTGCAGGTGGAATTCCGTTTATGAAATCAACTTCAGGCTTGTTCATTCTGCCAAGAAACTGACGCGCGTATGATGACAGACTTTCAACATAACGTCTCTGTCCCTCGGCATAAATTGTGTCAAATGCAAGTGATGATTTTCCTGATCCGGAGACTCCCGTTATAACAATAAGTTTGTCTCTGGGTATGGTAAGGCTTATATTTTTGAGGTTATGGACCCGTGCACCTTTTATATCAATTACCCCCTTCAATTCATTCTTCTTCATCACTTGTATGATATCCTCAAATGTTAAAATCCAAAAGTAATATATTAAGTTTAGAAAAAATTGTTTTCTTTGTATAGATGTATAACCTAAACAAGGAGGACTGCCTATAGAATATCTCTACTCATGATCACTAAAAAGTAGAGTTATGAATAAAATTAGTACCGATTATGAACTTATCCAAAGGTTCATAGAGGGTGAGCAGCCGTGCTTTGAAGAATTAATCCACCGTCATAAGAATAAAGTATTTGCGTATATCAGCATGTATATACGCGATCAGGCATTAGCTGAAGATATCTTTCAGGATACCTTCCTGAAAGTGATACAATCAGTAAGATCAGGAAGATACAGTGATAACGGTAAATTTCTGGCATGGGTAATGAGAATTGCCCATAATCTGATTATTGATCATTTCAGGAGAATTAAGCAGATGAATACTATGTCAAATGATGATTATGAGTCTGATCTGTTTAATTCCAGGAGATTCTCCGATTCAAATATTGAGGATACTATTATTCAGCGGCAAATCCGAAAGGATGTCAGGATGATGATTGGCCAGCTCCCGGAGGATCAGAAGGAAGTGGTTATACTCAGACACTATGCCGGCCTCAGCTTTAAAGAGATAGCAGAAGTTACCGATGTGAGCATCAATACAGCCCTTGGCAGAATGAGATATGCTCTTATCAACCTCAGGAAGATAATGCAGGAGAACAATATTAATCTGACGATAAATTAAGACAAAAGACAAAAGACAAAAGTTGAAGAAGGTTGTAGGAAGTTGAAATGGTTTAGGTGGAAGAGATCCAATTCCCTCTTTGAGGGGGGCAGGGGGATGTAAGAAATTGAAAATTCCTTCAATCTGACCAGGTGATTTCAAGATTGCAATACTCCTAGATCCCACGACTCCACGACTCTCAGACTGCACGACTTAAAAAAATCATA
>JAHEYW010000234.1 GCA_023251395.1 Bacteroidales bacterium | reverse complement strand
TGAAGAAAAATACTTCGCTGGATGCAATCAAAGTTCCTGTTACCAAAACTGCGCTGGTCATCGGAGGAGGTATTGCAGGTATACAGGCGAGTCTGGATATCGCAAACTCGGGACACAAAGTTATACTGATTGAAAAGGACCCATCTATCGGTGGTCATATGTCCCAGCTGTCGGAAACATTTCCGACACTTGACTGCTCACAGTGTATTCTTACTCCAAGGATGGTTGAGGTTGCTCAGCATCCGAATATCACGCTTTACACCTATGCTGAACTTGAAAGTCTTGAAGGTTTCATTGGCAACTTTAAAGCAAAGATCCGCAAGAAATCCAAGAGTCTTGATGAAAAGCTATGCACAGGCTGTGGATTATGTACAACTAAATGCCCTGTTAAGAAGATTCCGAGTGAATTTAATGAAGGACTGGGAAGAAGAACGGCCATTTATGTGCCATTCCCTCAGGCTGTTCCTAATAAACCGGTGATCGACAGACAAAACTGCACCTATTATATTAAAGGTAAGTGCAAGGTTTGTGAAATTGTCTGCCCGACCAAAGCAATCAGATTTGATCAGGAGGATGAAATTATTGAAAGGGAAATAGGTGCAATAGTTCTGGCTACCGGTTTCACAGTGAAACAAACCGATTTCTTCCCGGAATATGGTTATGGAAAATATCCTGATGTAATAACCGGACTCCAGTTTGAAAGACTGGCTTCTGCTTCAGGACCAACCCTTGGGGAGATAAAAAGGCCCTCTGATGGTAAAATTCCGGAAAAGATTGTATTTATTGCATGTGCAGGGTCACGCGATCCCGCAAAAGGAATACCATACTGCTCAAAAATCTGTTGTATGTACATTGCAAAACATGCAATGCTTTATCAGCATAAAGTTCATGGCGGGAAATCCTATGTATTTTATATGGATATCAGGGCAGGAGGAAAAATGTATGAGGAGTTTGTTAGAAGGGCTATTGAAGAAGATCATGTAAACTATATACGAGGCAGGGTATCAAGGATTTATGAGAAAAACGGAAAGCTTATTGTAAAAGGTGCTGATACACTTCTTGGTGCCAGACCTGTTGATATTGAAGCTGATATGGTTGTTCTTGCAACTGCCGGTGTAGCTAATCCGGGATCTGAAGAACTGGCACAGAAAGTGCATACATCTTACGATTCTTATCATTTCTTTTCGGAAGCTCATCCAAAACTGAAGCCAGTAGAAACAAACACCGCTGGAATATTCCTGGCCGGTGCTTGTCAGGCTCCAAAAGATATCCCGGAATCTGTTGCAATGGCGTCGGGTGCTGCAGTGAAAGTAGTTAGTCTGTTCTCGCAGGATGAACTCATCCGGGAGCCTCTCATTGCTGTAGTCAACCGACAACCTGCTCCTGTTTATTCTTCATGTGTCGGATGTTTCCTTTGTGTTACAGCATGTCCTTACCAGGCTATAGAGAAAGAAGAGATCAAAAACCGTAATGGTGAAGTTATCAAAACACTCGCAAGAGTCAATCCCGGATTATGCCAGGGTTGCGGAACATGCGTAGCATTTTGTCGTACTAAATCAATTGATATACAGGGATATACTCACGAACAGATGTACTCTGAAGTGATGGCCCTTTTGAATGAATTTTAAAATATTTGTTAATGTCTGACTTTGAACCCAGAATAGTAGCATTTGTCTGTAACTGGTGCACATATGCAGGTGCAGACCTCACAGGTACAAGCCGTATTAAATATGCGTCAAATGTCCGGATAGTACGGTTTCCATGTACAGGCCGAATAGATTATATGCTCCTTCTAAAAGCGTTTGACGAAGGTGCTGACGGGATAATCGTTTCAGGATGTCATCCAAACGATTGTCATTATACCTCAGGAAATTTCCATGCACGCAGGCGCTGGATCATGTTCCGCGAACTATGTGACCTTATGGGTATTGATATCAACAGGATACAGTTTTCATGGGTATCAGCAGCAGAAGGATCAAAATGGGCTGATGTTGTAAATACTACAGTCACTAAGATCAGGGAACTGGGCCCATATACTGAATACAAGAAAGTAGCAAACTGGCCTGTAAAGGAGGTGATCAATGGATGAACTGAGAAATAAAGTTAAAGCACTTCTTGAGGCCAAAACAGTGAATGTTGTAATTGGCTATGAAGAGGGAACCGGTAAAAAGCCAAGAGCAGTTTTTGCAGTTAAACCTGAAGATGCTGCAAAGCTTATTTATGATAGCCGTTGCGTTCTAAACCTTGCAGCATATATTACCAAGCATGAAGTTAAGGCAAAAGGGAAGATGGCAATTACTGCCACTCTGCCGGTAATGAGAAGTATTATTCAACTTGCTTCGGAATTTCAGGTTAATGATAATAATCTATTTGTTATCGGCCTTACACCTGATAATCAGGTAATCGAATTCAAGAACCTGGCTGAAGTAGAAACCTTTATTCACAAATTTGAGATATCAATTGATTCCAAATACAAAGAGGCTCTTGAGAAGCTCGACAAAATGAGCAGGACTGACAGATGGAATTGGTGGATCAATGAACTTGCTCCCTGCTTCAAGTGCTATGCCTGCCGTGCTGCATGCCCGATGTGCTATTGCCACAGATGCACGGTCGATTTCAACCAGCCGCAATGGATCCCGGTCCCATCACATGAGCTGGGTAACCTTGAGTGGCATATAATGAGAGCTGTTCATTTAACCGGACGTTGTATTGATTGTGATGCATGTGCTAATGCTTGTCCTCTTGGAATCCCCATCAATCTTCTAAACAAGAGGTTGCTGGAAGATGCAAAGAAACATTTTGGAGGATATCAGCCGATGCTGAAGGGAGACCACCTGATGTCTACCTTTAAACCTGACGATAAAGAAAACTTTATAAGATAAGAGATGACTATTGATAAGCGAATATTGAGAAAGGACTCTCTGGAAAAGCTTTTTAATATCCTTCGGGAGAATAACAGGACCATATTTGCACCTGTTGAACATAATGGAAAGATCTCATTTAAGGCTTCAGGAAGTTTTTCATCTGTTGCCACTGACTATATCCAGACAACCCAATCATCAAAGGAGGCGGCTTTCCCCAGAACGGAGAAAATTCTTGATTATACAAAAACCAGGGATAATATTAATGCCAGTCCATTTGATCACAACCAGATACCCGAAGTAGTTATCTGGGGCGTAAGGCCGTGTGATGCAATGGGTATTGCTGAACTGAGCGCTATTTTTAACTGGGATCTGAAAGATGAAATTTACAACCAGAGACTTGCGAAAACGACAGTTATTGGTTTCAGCTGCATGAAAGCTGATGAATCATGTTTCTGTACATCAGTGGGAGGGAACCCGGGGAATACTGAAGGAAGTGATATCTTGTTAACCAGGATGGGTGAAGGGGGTGACCTTATTGCAGAAATTATTACCGATAAAGGAGCAGCTATTGTATCCTTTGCTGGTGAACTCTTCCAGAAATCAGAAGAGGGTCAAAAAGAAAAATACCTGGCAGATGTACCCGTAAAATTCAACAGGGATGAAATAAGAAAAAAACTGGATAAGTATTTTGAAAGTGATATCTGGGTTAAGCAATCCCTGAGATGCATCGGATGCGGGGCATGTGCATATGTCTGCCCAACCTGTGCCTGTTTTGATATTCAGGATGAGATACACGGAAAGAGTGGTTCCAGGGTAAGATGCTGGGATTCATGTGGATTTTCACAATTTACAATTCATACTTCAGGACATAATCCAAGGGAAGTTCAGTCACAACGATGGAGGCAGAGGATCATGCATAAGTTTTCATATATGCCTGAACGTCTTGATGTTTATGGCTGCACCGGGTGTGGCCGCTGCTCAAGAGCTTGCCCTGTCGATATGAATATTCTAGAACATTTAACATCAATCCAGGAGGTTACCTTATGACTGATAATATTTATATGCCTTACCTCATGAGAGTTGAAAAGATCACTTATGAGGCACCGGGAGTTAAAACATTCATGCTTAAGTTCATTAATGAAGAAGACAAAAACAGATTTGACTTCAAAGCCGGTCAATTCGGAGAATATTCAGTTTTTGGAGTGGGTGAATCTACATTCTGCATTGCCTCTGCACCAACACGAAAAGGATATATTGAATGTACCTTCAGACAGACAGGTAAAGTAACTGGAGCTTTAACCAGGTGCGAGGAGGGCAGCATTATAGGATTCAGGGGACCTTATGGAAATATATTTCCGATTGATGAATGGAAAGGTAAAAGCCTTCTGTTTATTGCCGGAGGAATTGCCTTACCGCCAATGCGTTGCGTTATATGGAATGCACTTGATCTAAGGGGCAATTTTAAAGATATTACAATAATATATGGTGCCAGAACGGTCAAGGATCTTGTTTACAAGCACGAGTTGCAGGATTGGGATCGCCGTCCGGATGTAAAGCTTATTACAACTGTTGACCCCGGAGGAGAATCACCTGACTGGAAAGGGGAAATAGGCTTTGTGCCAACTATTGTTGAAAAAGTAGCACCATCAAGTGAAAATACAATTGCAATTGTCTGTGGTCCGCCAGTTATGATTAAATACACATTCCCGGTGCTGGCCAAACTTGGTTTCAAAGATGAAAATATCTTCACGACCCTGGAAAACAGGATGAAATGCGGATTCGGTAAATGTGGCAGGTGCAATGTAGGTAAGGTTTATGTCTGTAAAGACGGTCCGGTGTTCACACTGGCTCAGTTAAAACTTTTGCCGGACGAATACTAACCCCCCTAAGTCCCCCTAAAGGGGGGATAATCCACAGTATCATAATAACATACAAGTATTTAATAACAAGAATTTTTCTCCCGCTTAAGGGGAGATCCCGCGAAGCAGGAGAGGGGCATAAAATAAAAAAGGCTGCCTCATTGAGACAGCCTTTTTATATTATCACTAAGGTTATTACTTCAACTGGAATGTAACAGGCACACTATACCAGACGTTAACTGGTTTACCGCCCTGTTTTCCTGGTTTCCAGCCAGGAAGC
>JAHEYW010000233.1:2612-5060 GCA_023251395.1 Bacteroidales bacterium | reverse complement strand
CACTTCTTTTGGAGGAAAAAGCAATAGTGTCGGAGATCCCCGGTACTACAAGAGACGTCATAGAAGATACTATATTTATTGATGGAATTGAATATCGGTTTATTGATACCGCAGGTTTACGTGACACCTCTGATATAATTGAAAATCTTGGTATTAAAAAAACTCATGAAAAAATAGATCAGGCATCTGTTATAATGCTGATCGAAGAGTCAACTGACTCCATTGGTGATATAAAAACCCGAATCAATAATATCAGGCAGATTATTGATGGCAATGACAAAAAGTTAATGATCATTATAAACAAGTCAGATTTGTCAGGGGCTGATCATATGGACGATTTAAGAAATGATATTGAGTTAAAGTACGGAGAAGAACTTCTTTTTATTTCCGCAAAAAACAGGACCGGACTGGAGATCATCCATAAAAAACTGAGTGAAATTGTAGATAAGGGAAAGTTGAGTTCAGATAGTGTAATAATCAATCATATAAGACATTATGATGCACTTATGAACATCTCGGGAAGTCTTCAGCGGGTAATTGAAGGACTTGATAACAGCATTTCTGAAGATCTGATTGCAATTGATATCCGACAAGCTATCCACTACCTTGGCGAAATAACAGGGGAGATTACTTCAGATGAAGTTTTAGGCAATATCTTCATGAACTTCTGTATCGGAAAGTAACCAGATTTATTTTCCACCCATCTTTGTCCACAGTATACCTACGCTTTCATGGATGACCTGTTCCATCATGGCAATATTTTCAGAGAATGGAAGCCACTCCCATGGATTTCTACCTGATCCGTACTTAAGAAAAAAATCAGCTGGTGCTGCAACCGGATTTACTCCTGACTTCTGGAAATTCATTACCGCCCTGGGCATATGAATGGCACTGGTAACCAGAATGAGTTTGTTATTTGTACCGAAATTTTTAATGTAGGTTTCGGCTTCTTTTCGGGTATTTGATGGAGACGACTGAATAGCCATAGTCGTTGGATTCACTCCAAGAATGACTGCCGTTTTATAAAGAACAAGTGCATGGGGTAATTTGGATCGTCTTCCGTAACCAGAAAGTATTAATCTGCTCCCGGGGATCATCCTGTGAATTCTGATCCCTTCAACCAGTCTGGACATTGCGATCAAAGAAAGCTGATTATTCGATGTAAGCATCTTATCATCGGTGTTATCACTTCCCAGCACAATTATATTGCAGGAATCAGGTAAAGTTTTAATACAGGAATCAGACAATTGTGTATACCTGGTTTCAAATGATCTTACAAATATTTTAGGTAAAAATGGTGTGGTAATAATGAAGAACCATACTCCTGCGACTATTAGGAAAACCTTTGCCGTTCTCTTCCTTTTAATTATTAGAAATACAAACGAAACTAGCAGCAATAAATAAAGTACCGGGACAGGACCAATTATCAATGATAAAAACTCTCTCATGACTTCCGCAGTTAAATAAAGTGCCTTCAGATCAAATATAGAAAAATCCGGTATAATATGTATAAATTGTTGTCTCCACCCTGTTTTTAATATTATTTCGATGGATAATCAGTATGAAAAGACAGGTGTTAAAGTTTTGTTAAATTCAAATTAAAGTCAATCTTACAATAAAATAAAAGCCTGGAATACAATTAAATATATATCCTTACCTCCACCTTCCAATTTTTTCTTTCCTCTTCTTGTTTTTTTTGATTTTTTTTAAATTTGCCCCTCAGAAAATAATATTCAAAAATATGGAGGATATATTTATGTCAGAGCATTAGGTCCCCTGTCTATGGAACAGATCTATGGGAGTGTACCGGCTCCATTACCCCTGACCCAGAGTTTATTGCTCGTCTGGGCGCAGGTCACAGGTCTTATTGCTGCTTCTATCGTCTGCTTCGTCCTGTCTTATATACCGTTCATGAGAAGAGAGATAAGATCACAGTGATATCTACATGATTTTGGATTTCGGATTTCCATCCTTCTCCGCCAGCTGGCTGATTCGGACGGAGAAGCGGATTGCGGATTGAAGATTTCGGTACCGATAGCTATCTGTAGCGGATTTATGGTGATACACCATTACGCCTTTAGCCTTTAGCCTTTAGCCTTTAGCCTTTATGCCATGACACCCCTTTTAGTTTTTCTTCATAGCCTTCATTTCGCCGGTTTCCTTTGATGAAAGAATAAAACCTGTTACATTCCCAGCATCTGAAATTTCGAAATCAATTGCATATCCCTGCATAAATCTGACTGAAAACTTTGTCTTTGAAACCGGAACAAGATCCATCGGCGCCTGATCTGGAAATTCCAAAGTCAGGACTGAATTTTTCTGTAAACCAATTTTCAGATTTGTCCCATTCAGATCATATTCACCTGCATATTTTTTCAGAATATCCTCAGTCAGTCCTTTTATCTTCTTGCCGCTATCAACTGCGGGGATTTGAGATCTTACATATTC
>JAHEYW010000233.1:2095-2602 GCA_023251395.1 Bacteroidales bacterium | reverse complement strand
ATCCCCGCATTCTCTTTATAACCGGCCAGCTCGTTCAGAATAGCCCCATTGATATAAGTATTTAACTGATCCTGATATTGTTTGGGTGCATCGTTCCTGAATCCAACGATCAGATCTATTCCCTTTCTGAAATTTTCCTCTCCTTTTATATGCCTGAGGTATCCGGCAAATGCATGAAGTGTATAAAATTTTTCATCTCCGTATGGCAATCTGTTAAACTTATCTGATAAAGAATCAAAATCATTTTCTGAAGAATAAGTAAACAAAACATTATTTACCGCTTCGGACAGATTCCCTTTTACATTCTGCACAGAGAATACTTTTGCTTTTTCGATAGCTGTTATACTGTCAATCAGTGCTAAAGCGTCGAGTGCACTTCCGGCAATTGAATAAGATGAATCGTCTAATGACTTTAAGAAAATTTCCTTGTATTTAACATTTTTGTATTTACCCAGACCCACCAGGGCAGCGGCCCGGACAAGTGATTTAGGGTCGGAATTAGCCAGA
>JAHEYW010000233.1:0-2085 GCA_023251395.1 Bacteroidales bacterium | reverse complement strand
CATACAGGATTGGTTCTGCCAGAATCCTTACTGAGTCCTTTTCCAGGTCAAGCTTATTTATGGCATAAGTCCTCAGGCCATGGAACTTATCATTCAAACCAGATAGTAATAATCTCAGCGCCTCAGGATCAATCCCCTGATATTTAGATGCATAATCCAGCGCCTCTCTCCTGTCGGCATATGTCCCCGCATATTTATACTGGTAAATAAAGTCATCAATATTCTTATGATCATCCTTTTCACAAAGCAGGATCTTATCCCCGTCTAAATTTATCAGGTCCGGTTTTTGCGGGACATGAAATTCGAGAGTATCAGCTTCATGGGATAGAGTTACCATGTAACGTTTTTTTGAGCTTTTTGAATAAACATCTACAGCAACTGGCAAGGTAAATATCTGTCCCTTTTGCATCTGCCTGACATAAACCGATTCCACATTTCTGGCAGGATCATAATGATAATTTATATCCAGTTCAGGATGTCCTTTTCCATAAAACCACTGGTTCCAAAACCAGTTTAGATCCTGACCTGTAATTTCCTCGAAGGCAAGACGCAAATCATGTGCTTCGGCCGAATTGAATTTTCTGTTACGCAGATAAAGATTGATTGATTTATAAAAAGCACTGTCTCCAACATAGTTTTTAAGCATGTTAAGTATACGCCCGCCTTTCTGATAGCTGACCATGTCAAACATATCCTCACGGTCGGCATAATGAAAACGCACAAGTTCCTTGCCAGAGGAATTGCTGAACAAATAATCATCCATTGCATTGTAATTATGTTCATCTCCTGCGTCTTTTCCATGCTTATATGTTTCCCAGAGGGTTTCTGAAAAGTCTGCAAAGGATTCATTTAAAGTAAGATTACTCCAGCTTTCAGCAGTGACATAGTCCCCGAACCAGTGATGAAATAATTCATGAGCTATTCCATCTTCCCATGTATTCGCATCGACAAGCTGACGAGCATCCTGCTGGGCAAAATCTCCATGAACAGTTGCAGTGGTATTTTCCATTGCCCCACTTATATAGTCTTTTACAACTATCTGAGAATATTTAGGCCATGGATAATCTATTCCTGTGATTCTGGAAAAAAATGCGATCATCTCAGGTGTGTATCCAAATATGTTTCTGGCTACTGAAGCATAGTCCTTTTCGACATAGTAACTTACCTCCTTTCCTTTGTAGCTGTCTCTGATTACAGAGAATTCGCCAACGGCCATCATAACCAGATAAGGAGCATGAGGAAGGTCCATTTTCCAGGTATCTGTACGTGTCCCATCCTTATTGTTCTTTTGACTAAAAAGAATTCCATTTGAAAGGGTTAAGTATTTTTCCGGAACAGTAATACTGATTTCATCTGTTGTTTTCTGATTTGGTTTATCAATTGTCGGGAACCAGACGGAATTGGATTCCGTTTCACCCTGAGTCCAGATCTGGGTAGGCTTGTTCTTTTCTGTGCCGGATGGATTAATGAAATATAGTCCCTTCGAACCTGTAATTGCTGCACTTCCCTTTCGTTTTACTTCATTTGGTTTTGACACATAGTCAATATATATAGTATAGTTCTCTCCTGACCTGTATATTCTATCCAGAATGATATGAATAGCCGTGCTGTCATATGAGTACTTAAGTGGTATCGTTCTATCAGGTTTCAATAATGATACACTATTGATATTCATATTCTTAGCATCCAGACATAAAGTATCGGTTGAGTAAAAATGAGGATGAAGAGTTATCCATGCTTTACCATAAAGTTGTGATTTGCTGAAGTCAAAACTTACTTCTAGTCTGGTATGTTCAAGGTCATTGATCTTTGGTGCACTGGCCCTGTAAATATTTTGCCAGATTTTGTCTTTTGTTGAGTCATCAATTTGTGCGACACACGTAAAATTTATTATCAGGAGAATTCCGGCTAAAATCTTCTTCATCTATTATAAGTCTAATTTGTTCAAATATACTTTGAATTGGTTCACCTTTGACAGGTTAATACAATAAATGGTTTTTAGCCTTGACCCCAACGCGCAAGCCTGCCCGCATGTGGCAAACTTTTTAAACATGCGGTAAAAACAAGTTGATTCTAAATATTTTC
>JAHEYW010000232.1 GCA_023251395.1 Bacteroidales bacterium | reverse complement strand
ATGCCTTATGCCTTATGCCTTATGCCTTATGCCTTATGCCTTATGCCTTATGCCTTATGCCTTATGCCTTATGCCTTATGCCTTATGCCATACGCCTTACACCTTTTAATGCCAATACCCTCCTCTTAGTTTTTCCTCCATCAGTTTTTGCTCTTTTAAGGTATTTTCAAGCTGTTTGAGGGCTTTTTCCTCCCTTTCGCTTGCTGTCATTACTCCTGCAGCCCTCCGCACTGCAGACTGCCCGAAACGCTTCCGGAGCCTGTCCATGGCCATATACAGGTTAACTTTTTCAGGAGTATCATCAAACATATCAAGCTGCTGAACACCTCTCACAAGATGACTGAAACGTACACCAATAAGTCGTATAAGCATACGCCGCTGGTAAAGCCTGCTAAACAGCTCTTTTGCTATATCCGTCAGTACATGGTCAAATGCGGTATACGGTATCCGTTTCTGAAGACTGTGGGTATCAAAATTTGAGTATCTGATCTTGACAGTGATGCATGAAGTAAGTTTTTCATGCTTTCTCAGCTCAAATGCTATTTTTTCCACCATGCTGACAATAAGCTGATTTAACCTCACCAGATCAGTGGTATCCTTGTCAAAAGTATGTTCGGTGCTTATCGATTTCTGCTCGGAGTAGCTCATCACCGGAGTCAGATCAATACCATTGGCTTTTTTCCATATCTCCAGGCCATTCCTGCCCATGAGGTTTTCAAGCATTTCAGCAGGGATATTTCTGAGGGTGAAGATGGTTGATATACCCATCGACCTGAGTATATGATAGGTTTTCTGGCCTATCATCGGTATTTTCTTTATAGATAGCGGATCAAGGAATGGGTGAACTATCTCTTTTTTTACCTCAATCTCGCCATTTGGCTTTGCTTCGCCAGCTGCAATTTTGGATACAGTCTTATTGACTGACAGTCCCATCGATACCGGAAGCCCTGTCTCTTTTATAATATGCCGGCGCAATTCGCGAGACCAGCCGGCACATCCCCAGAAACGATCCATTCCGGTAAGATCTATGTAATGCTCATCAACAGATGCTTTCTCATATAATGGTGCTCTTTCGGCAATGATATCTGTGACTATGTTCGAGTAGTTGCTGTAAGATTCCATGTCCCCGCGGATAACTATAGCATCCGGGCACATTACCCTGGCCATTTTCATCGGCATTGCAGAGCTTACACCGTATTTTCGTGCTTCATAACTGCAACTTGATACGACACCCCGGTCGGACATGCCACCTATTATCACAGGCTTTCCCATCAACTTGCTGTTCTTCAGCCTTTCAACCGAGACGAAGAATGTGTCGAGGTCAAGGTGAAGAATGGATCTTTCTATGGTGCCTGAAATAATCATTCACAGATAATTAAGAAGTTGCATGTTGATTACCATTATGGTTTGCCCCCAAACCCCCTAAAGGGGGCTTAATACCCACTGATTTACCCCCCTTTAGGGGGCAGGGGGGCGAATTCGCAGAGAACTCATTTCATTTTTTTATACATTTCTTTTGTTATATGAAAAATATGTTTTAGTTTTGATTAATAATTAATCAATTCCATGATCACAATATAATCAATATTTCATATGTACTTCACATCCAACATAAAAATTTTAAGAAAAAGGAGGGGCCGGACACAGGATGAAGTGGCTTTTGCCCTTAACCTTAAACGTTCCACCCTTAGCGGATACGAGAACGGAGTTGCTCAACCGGGGATAGATGTCCTGATCTCATTTTCCGGATACTTCAATGTATCGATAGACACCCTTCTCAAGATCGACCTGTCAAAACTCTCAGAGAGCCAGCTTGGAGAACTTGAACGCGGTTATGATGCATATATAAAAGGCAGCAACCTGAGAGTGCTCACCACAACTGTTAACTCCAGAAATACTGAAAACATTGAGCTCGTCCCTGAAAGAGCCAAAGCAGGTTATACTACAGGTTATGCTGACCCTGAATATATTGGCGAACTGCCGGTATTTACCCTTCCGTTTCTTTCAGATAAAAAGAAATACAGAACTTTCCAGCTAAAAGGTGATTCTATGCTTCCTATTCCCGACGGATCGTGGGTTACCGGTGAATTCCTTCAGGACTGGATGAATATTATCAGTGGTCACGCCTATATAATATTTACCCTGAACGACGGAATAGTATTCAAAATTATTGAAAACAATATAAGGAGCAGCGCAAAGCTGGTTCTCTATTCCCTTAATCCCTTATATGAGCCATATGAGGTACATATAAGCGAAGTAAAGGAAATTTGGAAATTCGTTAATTATATCAGCAACGAATTACCCGACCCGGTGATCCCGGAGAAACAATTAATAAAAACAGTCGCAGGCTTAAAACATGACCTTGAAAGACTGAAAAACAAAGTGGGCAGGGATATCTCCGACATTACTTCAGAACCAGTATAATAAGGAAGTAAATATAAAATTCCAGACACACTTGGTGATATTATGCCAATTTGTAATTTTGGCAAAAATTATTGATTATGTCGGAAAAGGATTATGACAACAGAATGCATTCTGCAGAACATATCCTCAATTCGGTGATGGATAAAATGTTTTTTTGCGGAAGAGCATTTAGTACTCATATCGAAAAGAAGAAGAGCAAATGCGATTACAGGGTCAGAAAGATGATAACTGCTGATGAAATAAGGGAGGTCGAAAGAACTGTGAATGAAATTATCCAACTTGATGTCCCGGTCGACACCTCTTTTGTTACCAGAGCTGAAGCAGAAGCCAGATATTTTACCGGCAAACTTCCCGCAGATGCAGGAGATAACATACGGATCGTTAAAATTGGCAATTTCGATGCATGTCCCTGCATCGGACCTCATGTAAGATCAACAGGGGAAATAGGTCGTTTCTATATTACGACCACCGATTATAATGATAATATCCTCAGAATCAGATTTAAACTGGAGGATAACTAAAAAAAACCGGCCTCAGCCGGTTTCTCTTTATTCTTTTGTAAGCTCAATAATAAGCTGAATAGTCTTCTGGTAATCAGCTTCTGTCATTTTTCCTTTAAATAAAGCTCTGCAAACCCTCTGTTTATCTAGAATCGCGATTGAATAACTGTCTTTCGGCATACCCCATAATTTTTGGAGAGTCCCATCGTAATCAAACAGTATTGTGGTATTGAATTTCTTTGCTTTATTGCCGGCTATGGTCCTGATCAGGAAATCTGGTTTCCAGGTTGATTTGCAGTCAACAATACCGAAACCCTTGAAAAAATCACGGTTAATTGTTTTATCAACATCGCATGCTTTTTTAACTGCTTCATTGAATCCTTCATTCATATCCTGCTCATCCGGATCAACATAATTGACCTGAAGAACTTTGCCAGACCATGAATTCATGGTGAATTCCTTACTGTCAGCGTCCTTGAATGTCCATTCGGGTGCTTTCATGCTAACAGCCAGCTTTACGCCATCCTGACTATATAAAGAGATGGCTATCAGTGAAGTAAAAAGAAGGGAAAGGGTCAGTTTTTTCATAAGTTCTCGTTTAAAATTATAAGCCAATATAGGAATTTTTTATTATAAACTAATTTTCTGCTCTTTTTGGTGTTATTCCACTTAACAATATTACTTTTGCGACCAAATTGGTTACATGCAATCTATAAGAAATATTGCAATCATCGCTCACGTCGACCATGGCAAAACTACTCTGGTTGACAGGATCATACAGGAATGCCAGGTTTTAGACCAGAGAAAGGAACAGGGAGATCTCATCCTTGACTCAAATGATCTTGAGCGTGAAAGAGGCATCACAATCATCTCAAAAAACGTTTCTGCAATTTATAATGGAGTAAAAATCAACATAATTGACACTCCGGGTCATGCCGATTTCGGTGGAGAGGTTGAACGCGTCCTTAAGATGGCTGATGGTGTTCTCCTGCTTGTAGATGCACTGGAGGGGCCAATGCCCCAAACCAGGTTTGTCCTGGGAAAAGCAATCTCACTCGGACTAAAACCGATTGTTGTGGTCAATAAGGTGGATAAGCCAAATTGCAGGCCTGATGAGGTTCAGCATGATATATTTGAACTCATGTTCAGTCTGGATGCTACGGATGACCAGCTTGATTTTGAAACCGTATTCGGATCTTCAAAACTTGGCTGGATGAGCAGTGACTGGAAAAAACCGACTGATAATATCAGATATCTTCTCAATATAATATTAAAGGTAATACCAGAGGCTCCATATGAAACTGGAACTCTTCAGATGCAAATAGCATCACTCGATTATTCGAATTATGTTGGGAGAATTGCCATTGGCCGCGTATTCAGAGGCGATATAACCTCATTAAACGATTATACTCTCTGTCAGAAAGATGGCAGCCTGAAAAAAGTAAGAGTAAAAGAACTTTTCACATTTGATGGCTTGGGCAGAATAAAAAGAGACTCAATCAGAAGTGGCGACCTCTGTGCAATAGTCGGGCTGGACGATTTTGATATCGGTGATACAATTGCTGATCTTCTTGAGCCGGAACCCATGAAAAGAATAGTAATCGATGAGCCAACGATGAGCATGCTGTTCACCATTAATAATTCTCCTTTCTTTGGCAAAGAAGGTAAATATGTCACCTCAAGACATCTGAGAGACAGACTGTTAAAGGAGACCGAGAAGAACCTGGCATTAAAGGTTGAGACAACTTCATCTGAAGATACTTTCAATGTTTTTGGACGTGGTATTCTTCATTTATCCATTCTTATCGAGACTATGCGACGTGAAGGATATGAATTCCAGGTTGGGAAGCCAAGGGTTATAGTGAAAGAGGAGAATGGAACAAAGATGGAACCATATGAAATCCTCACTGTCGACGTACCCGGAGAATTCTCAAGCAGGGTGATTGATCTCGTTACTATGAGAAAAGGGGAAATGAGAATTGTTGAAGGTAAAGGAGATCTGACCCATCTTGAATTCGATATCCCAGCCAGATCATTAATAGGCTTAAGAAACAATATGCTTACTGCCACATCCGGAGAAGCTGTCATGCATCACAGGTTCAGGGGTTACGATAAATTCAAGGGAGATGAATACCTTCAAAAACC
>JAHEYW010000231.1 GCA_023251395.1 Bacteroidales bacterium | reverse complement strand
GTAATTAAAACTAATGCCAGATACCGGACTAATAGAATTTATATCCGAACTTGAAAGTAAGGGAGAACTTCAAAGGATACATTCCTTTGTCGACCCGGTACTGGAGATTGCCGAAATAACCGACAGGGTCACCAAGGCAAAAGGTAAGGCCCTGTTGTTTGAGAATACAGGAACTGATTTTCCGGTCCTGATTAACGCCTTCGGATCAGAAAAGAGGATGGCTATGGCAATCGGAAGAACAAACCTGAACGATGCCGGTGAGGAAATAAGTAAAATTTTTGAGTCTTTGCCAGAATCAGCAAATGGGTTTATTAATAAGATCTCAGCTTTACCCGGTTTAATAAGGCTTTCAGGGTTACTTCCCTCACGATCAAAACGAAAAGGCAGATGTCAGCAGGTTATCCATAATGATCCGGATCTTGGCATTCTACCAGTTTTGAAATGCTGGCCACACGACGCTGGCCGATTTGTAACATTACCAATGGTACATACTATCCATCCTGTTACCCGAAAAACTAATGTTGGTATGTACAGGATGCAGGTGCTCGGCAACAATTCAACAGGTATGCACTGGCAGCTACATAAAACTGGTGCAAATCATTTTGAGGCATGGAAAAAAACGGGTGAAAGAATGCCGGTTTCAGTTGCTCTGGGGGGTGACCCTGTTTATACATATGCAGCTACAGCTCCTCTTCCTGAGAACATTGATGAGTACCTTCTGGCTGGTTTCCTGAGAAAGAAGAAAGTCAGGCTTGTCAAATGTATTACTAATGATCTTTATGTCCCGGAAGATGCTGATATAGTTATTGAAGGGTTTGTAGATCCGAAAGAGGAACTGGTGTGGGAAGGACCATTCGGTGATCATACAGGTTTTTATTCCCTTGCAGACTGGTATCCAAGATTTCATGTAACCTGTATAACCCACGCACGTAATGCTGTCTATCCTGCAACAATAGTTGGAATTCCGCCGCAGGAAGATGCATTATTAGCCATGGCAACTGAAAAGATTTTTCTTAACCCGATCAAACTCACCCTTCAGCCGGAGGTCACAGACCTCCATATGCCGGATGCAGGAGTAGCACATAACCTGGTAATTGTGAAAATTAACAAGTCATATTCCGGCCAGGGGATGAAAGTCATCAGTTCTCTTCTGGGCGCAGGTCAGATGATGTTTACAAAATATATGATCGTTGTTGATGGTAATATCAATATAAGGCACTATGGTGAGGTTTTCAGGCATGTAATTGAAAATACTGATTTTTCCAGGGACCTTAATTATTTTAAGGGGCCACTTGATGTTCTTGATCACGCATCCGACGGGTTTGCCTTTGGCGGGAAACTGGGGATTGATTCAACAATAAAAACTAATGAAGAGAAAAAGAACAGGATAGCAGCATCGGAAAGATCAGATCAGAATGAATATAGTCTTCCGGATAAATTAAAAGAGAAAGATCTTATCACCGGATATTATTCCTCATTTGGCGACAGTGGTGTATCATTCCTTGTGTTGTCGGCAGACAACTATACTGATAATATTGTTGTTGAGAAAATAAAGAAAGAGCTATTACAGTTCGGATCACTGTCATCCATTAAGCTGGTTTTTGTAGTTGACAGAGGTGTTGATGCAAATGATTTATATTCTGTAGCCTGGCAGGTACTCGGAAATACTGATCCGGTGAGAGATCATTTTCTTTTGCCCGGTGGCACTCTATTTATTGATGCAACATTTAAAGCTTTTACGACTGGCGGTTTCATGAGAAAATGGCCCAATATTGTTTGTTCCGATCAGAAGACTATTGAAACAATCAATCGTAAATGGAATGATCTGGGTATAAATGGTTTGTTGGAATCACCTTCAATCAGAAAAATGAAAATGCTTTATCCTGGTAATGAAGAGATAACGATATGATATATAGTAATAATTTAAGTCCGGAGACCTTCGCAATTATACTTAAAAGGCTTAAATTTACATTAATGATCGTTTTCTTATACGCTAATTAAAATCCGTGCTGTTTGAGTCTCTTATAAAGCTATATCTCAATTTGTTTTTAACAGACAGATTCACTTCTCCTTTTCATTTTATCTTTTATTCAATAGCTGTAATTTCACTTGTCTATTTTCTGATCAAGTCACAGACCCGCAGCCTGATCAGAACAAAAAGACAATTAAGGGAGAACGAAGAGGCGCTTCGGTTGATTGAAACACAGAAGACGGAGTTAGAGTTAAAAAACAAAAATGTAACTGACAGCCTGAATTATGCACAAAGGATTCAGGAAGCTTTATTGCCATCTGAGCAGTACCTTAAAGGTTATTTTAACGAATCATTTATTTATTACAGACCCAAGGACATAGTAAGCGGGGATTTTTACTGGATAGGGGAAAACGGGAAAATAATTTTTGTTGTTGCTGCGGATTGCACAGGACATGGAGTTCCAGGAGCGCTGATGTCAATGATCGGACATGAGCTTCTGGATAAGATAATTAATATAGATAAGATAAAGGAGCCGGCCACAATACTTGATATTATGAGCCGGGATCTTGAGAAGATCTTCAGCCGGGAAAAGAATGTGGGATTAATAATACGCGACGGGATGGATATTGGAATCTGTGCTGTTGATCGTGACAAGAAAAAGATCTCATTCGCTGGTGCATTTTTTCCCCTTTATATCCTTAGAGATGATAAACTGATCAATCTTGAAGGCGATAAACGAACTCTTGGAATGAATATTGATTCTCTTCCATATAATAACAAGGAAATGGATGTCCAGAAGGATGACATGTTATATCTTTTTTCCGATGGTTATGTTGATCAGTTTGGTGGATCTGAAGATAAAAAGTTCATGTACCGGCGTTTCAGATACCTTCTTATGACCATATATAAATTCCCTGTTGAAGACCAGAAGACAATCCTGGAAGAAAATATAAAAACCTGGATGGGAGAGAATACCCAGATTGATGATATGCTCATAATCGGGTTTAAGCCACTTTCAGGAATACGTTAAAAATCAGAGGTGTTTTTTTATTATATCAATCAATGAGGCAGGCTGGAATGGTTTGCTTATATAATCGTCTATTCCAACTGAAAGACATTTTTCCTTGTCTCCAAGCATCGCATTTGCTGTAATAGCTATAATTGGGACATGTGCGTTTGTACTTGCTTCAAGAGCCCTGATCTTTTCAGCAGCAACCAATCCGCTCATAACAGGCATCTGTATATCCATGAGAATAACATCGTAAGTGGAAGTGCCAAATTTATCGAGGGCCTCCTTCCCATTAGAAGCTGTATCGATACTGCCCAGTAGCGGCTTAAGCGTCAGAAGGGTGATTTTCTGATTGATAATATTGTCCTCAACCAGAAGGACTTTTGCATCTTTTAATTCCTTCAGGCCGGATTCCTTTGGTTTCAGCTCCTCAATTTTTGGAGAGGCAATTTTTTGTTTAACCTCCGGAATGACATTATGGAATGGAAGTATAATATCAAGTATTGTGAAGTTATTACCAAATTCCTGATGATAATTACCTCTGTTATTCATTATAAGTTTTGCTGCAAGATTACCAGCAAGACCGTTTTCATCAATAAGGACTAGATCCCAGTCAGTCTGGATTCTGATATTGAAAAATGACTCATCCCCGGTGTCTTTTACTTTTTTCACACTCAGTGTAACCTTTGTGATGCTTTGAGTACCCAGATTTTCTATTGTATTGAACAGGTCGAGGATAATTTGTTTAAGGGTAATCGGATTACCTAAGATCTCGAATTGACTTTCATTAATATTCGCAAGGACAATCTCAATTTTGGATGTATCTTTTAATCTGAAAAGGTCAATTGTATTCTGGATAGTTGAAGCAAGGTTAAATTTTATTCTTTTTCTGTTATCGAAACTAAGGTTTCCTGCTGACTGCATGGTCAGCTCATTAACCGTCGTCACCATGTTGTTTGTTGAAGCGATCAGGGTTTCAAGAAGTTCTTTCTGTTTTTTATATAAACCCGATCCCATCAGCAAATCGCCGACTATTACAAGGTTATTGAGAGGTTCTCTTATCCTGTGAGAAAAATCGGTTATTACATCATCTTTTTTTTCGCTTGAAGTCGAAATTTCCTCAAGTGAGTTTTTTACTTTCTTTACCAGATTTAGGGCTGTTCTTACTGTTATTAGTCCAAGCGCTGCAGCGATTATCACCATGCATCCCGCCGGAAGCATAAGCCTGAATGAAAGAAGAATCACAGAAACGATCAACCCTCCCAGAGAGAGCAATGCGAACCTTTCGAGCTTTATCCTCTCCTTTTCAAAGAAAGAAAAAGAAAAACCATTTGATTTACCGGCATTAGTGTTGTTTTCACTGATTTTCATCATCACCTGCCTGTTTGAATAAATGATAAATTATTAAAATTATATTGTAAATATACACATAGCTGTTTAATCAATCTTCGTTATAAATATATAATTTTGTACATATGGTACAGTTTTTGGATAATTCACGGAAAGCTAGATCTCAAATGGGTGTCAGGGTAAAAGCAATATTTTTCTTTTTTATATTTTTAATATGTAATCAGGTCTCTGTGAATTCACAGGAAACGGATAGTCTGAAAAGGTATACTTCTGATTTTAAGTTCAAGGATGGTATTTTTCTTAATTTCGATCAGGTAAAAAATAATAGTCCGATTTCTAAGGCAAAGCTTTTAACATCAGCTGATTACAACGACAGAGATTTTTTTAATAAGATCTTTGAGTCGGGGAAGATCTATTTTTATGATGATATTGGGGTAAGACAGGAAGTTGATAAAAGTAACATATGGGGTTATGCGAGAAATGGTGTACTTTATATCCAGGTCCAGGAAACTTTTAACAGAATTACTTTTGTCGGAAGCATCAGTCATTTTGTTGCTGACGTTACTTCTTATGATTCGAGGTACAATGGCAATTCACCATATGGATACTACGATCCTTATTATTCTCCATATTATTCTCCCTATTCGTATGGAAGTTATTATCCCTATGGCTCTTACTATTCACCTTACAGACAGAGTGTTTCAAGGAATGAGCTGAAACAGTATATTTTGATTTCGAAACAGGAAAGATAGTTGAATT
>JAHEYW010000230.1 GCA_023251395.1 Bacteroidales bacterium | reverse complement strand
TTCTCCTTCTGATAAAATGAACTCACCGAGATGTCGCATATAATTTGCCGATTCATATTTCAAAGCATCCCAGATATGTGGTCTGAAACCAGCCGGTTCACCTGTGGAAGTAATATCATAAGCTGCTGTACCATGAACATGTCCTGATAATCCGCCTGACAGAACGGAACCATACATCATTGATCTGGTGAAATAGTTGTCGCGGGCAGAATTAGCAGCCGGATGTTCTCCATGTGGTTTGTTAAGTGAATGATCCCATCCGGTATAATATGGTTCGAAGTTTATAGCAGGATATGCGGGCTTAAGTTTAAACAAGGTGTCAAGCATTGCGGAAATCCGGTGATCACGCGGATTATTACCTACACTGTGCATTGTAAGCCATGGACAATTCTGGCCGTGTCCGAATTGAGTGTAAGTTGAGTTATTAATAAGAGTGGTGTGTGGTTGTCCAAATGGCAATGGTCCATATTTTTTCAGATGATATGTCAGGGCTTTATTGAATTCATCTGCTGTAAGGCTGTATTCTTTGGGTATCCAGTCAAGGTGGATACCGCTGAACAGCATATTATAAGCTCCATATCTTGAAATCAGATATTGAATATACCTGGAGTATGATTCATTAAAATCAAAGTAGGCTTTCCATGTCGGACAATTGTCACGTCTTACACTCTCAAGCAAAGGAACAAATCCCTGGTCGGAGAGGTATTTCATTTTTTTATCAAGGCTTTGAAAATATGCAGGAATGATTTTGTTAAAATCTGCTACCCCTTTGTGTTTCAACGACATCTCAAAAGGCATGTTACCGCTTTCATCATGCATATCCTTGGATGTCATCTGTCCGCCTTTTACGAAATACCCGAATTTCTCCCAGGCATTTCTTATATATAATCCGCTCGAATCGGCATAGGTATTTGCATTTCCATCTGCTTCCCAGTTAGGGAAACTGGCAATCATACTTACAGAATTAAACCCCTGTCTCTTCCTGTATTGAACAGCATCTTCAAAGCCGATTCCTGGACCAGGTTCATAGTTATCCGGTGAGGCAGCATTCCTGAATGGCAATCTCCATGTCGTACCTGCCAGCCATGTATCGCCTATCAGAAAGAAGGGAGTACCATCAGCATATTTGAGCGAATGTCCATTTTCAGAAGATCTTATAAAACCGTGCCGGTTGGGATTATTCGCTTTGTCTCCGGTAGACCAGTCAATAGCTTCAAATTCACCTTCTTTGTTATTGAGTCCATTATCGGAAGGTTGATTCGAAGAACTTTTCCAGCTCCACTTACCAGGCTTTGTCGCAACAATTCTTACCCTGAAAATATTTCCTCCATCCCAGAAGCCATAAATCCTTTTCGAAAATTCCGGACCTTTCAACTCAACCCAGCAGGTAACATCGGTATAATAATTCTGGTACTCCTTTTCTGCGGTCAGGGTTATCTCTTTCAATTCCCATGTGTGAGTCTGTCCAGTGTTTCCAGAATTTCTTATGCAGGAATATCCGGCAACTGAAAGGATACAAATAAACGATAACAGTAATCTGTTGTAATTGAAAATTTTCATAGTATGAGTACTGGTTAATTTTGAATATTTTATAAATATTACTCCAAGGAAATTCTAATAAGGATAACTGTTTATAAAATTAATAAAAACAAATAAATATAGCCATTTTAAATGTTCCATGGATTTATTGTATTTTTGAATATATCCTATTAATATGAAAATGAAAAAAACAGCACTTGCGATTTTTTTTGCAGGAATTACAATGGCAGCTTTTTCGCAGCTTGGCCTTAATCTGAATAAACCTCAGCGGATTGAAGAAATGAAAGATGCGGGATTCGGTATGTTCATTCACTGGGGTGTGGATGTTCAGCTTGGTGGCGTTATCAGCCATCAATTAGTAGGTGCTTCTGAAGATTATATCAACAAATATATTTCCGATCTGCCTCAGACATTTTATCCAATGGACTGGAACCCCGAGAAGATTGTTATTCTGGCTAAAAATGCGGGGATGAAATACATCGTACTAACTGCGAAACATCATTCAGGCTTCTGTCTCTGGGATACCAAAACAACAAAATTCAATATCATGAATACCCCTTACAAGAAAGATATTCTCAGAGGGTTTGTTAACGCTTGCCGGAAATGGGGCCTTATGGTGGGAATATATTTTTCTCCTGAAGATTTTGTTTATTGCTTCCAGAATGGGATAAAGGATATTGGCAGAAGGCAGGATGGTCATTGGGAAAGGGCCAAACCTATCCAGGAAAAGTATAAAAAATACGTCCTTGATCAATGCACTGAATTAATGACAAATTATGGTCCGATCGATCTGTTCTTTATCGACAGTGAAATCCTGCGCGAGGAAGTCAAGAAAAAAGTATGGGAAATACAACCAAACCTGGTAATAACCCGTGGTGCTATACCTACTCCGGAGCAGGTGGTTCCCGGAGAATCAAGTACTACATATTGGGAAACAAATATGACAATGGGTAATGAGTGGAACTACAAACCAACAAACGAACACTATAAAACCGGAACGGAACTTATTAATATCCTTATTGAAACACGAGCAAAAGGGGGCTCTTACCTGCTTAATGTAGGACCTGATCAATGGGGTAACATCAATGAAGGCCAGATAGGGTTGTTGATGGAACTGGGGGCATGGAATTTTGTAAACCACGAAGCTATTCAAAACGTGAGATCGTGGATTATTTCAAATGAGGGAGATCTTTGGCTCGCTAAAAGCAAAGATAAAAATACTGTATATGTTTATATTACTAATCTACCAGACTGGACAAGAGGAGACAGAAAAAAATTCCTTTTAAAGACAGTTAAAGCTACCTCTGAAACCAAAATAAGTGTCCTTGGTCAGACTGGACATATTATTGAGTATATGCCACAAAAAGATGGGATGCCCTATTTCCATCAGACAGCTGATGGTCTGGAGTTTGATGTCGTAAGGTCTCAGAGGATGTATACAAATAATGAATGGCCAAACCCTATTGTTGTGAAATTTGAAAATGTTGAACCGGCTTTTATTCCTGCAAAATTCAAAACCTCAGGAGCTGTGAACAATAAGAGTTCGGTGGTTTTTAAAGCACACATAGAGGAACTTGGTGATTGCAGATCCTATAAAATAGGATTTGAATATCGTTCTGCTAAGAGATCATCAGAGAAAGGAGATAAATGGGCAAGTACCGGATTTTATCCGGTTTCCTCAAAAGGTGATTTTGAAATTGAGATGGACAAAGATAAAGATGGCATTTTGTCCGGTGAATTCGAGTATAGAGTTATCCTTTTACAAAATGGGCTCAGGACTCCAGGGGCCAGTCTATCAGTCAGACAATCAGTTTCTCCTGAATAAAGGAATGTTCATTAATAAATGAAATGAAAAAAGGGGCTAATCAGCCCCTTAACTTATATTAATGATCTATATATCTGTCTGTTATGTTTGTTATCTGTAAATTGACTTTACGCTGTAGTATGCTTTCTTGGGTTTAAGTTCCTTGTCGAACAGAAGTGGATAATCGGTGCGTCCCCTGACAGGAAAACCGTTCAGCCATGTCCTTCCGTCATCAAGGCCCCAGAATGTCACAGAAGTTACTTTTCCTGCATTCTTGTGGAGTACTTCAAAGAAACGTTTATAGCTCTCAGCCAGTTTATCTTCTACCTGAGGTGTATATGGTTGAGTTTGCTGCACCTGATTTCTAGCTCCGTCACCATGGTATGAAGTGTAAGTAGTCACATCAAGTTCCGTAACCTGGATCTTTAGTCCAAGTGCGGTAATACGGTCAATGGCTGTCTGAAGCATTTCTGCAGTAATATCGTTACTCCAGTGACCCTGCAATCCTACTGCGTCGATAGGTACACCAGCATCAACCATTTCTTTCAGCACTTTCATTGCCCGTTCAAGTTTTGCCGGGTTGACAAGATTATAATCATTGTATACTAGTATAATATTAGGATTTATGCTCCTGGCAATACGGAATGCGGTAGCAACATAATCTTTCCCGCATGCCTTGTACCATGGGCTCTGAGTCCTGTAAGTCTCCCCCTCTACATCTGACACAGCCTCATTAACAACATCCCAGCAAAAAGTGACGTCTTTATAGCGGTTCATAACTGCTGTCATATAGACTTTCAATCTGACATAAAGCTGCTCTTTTGTAAGAGGATTTCCCTTCTCATCATTAAAAAATGCCTGAGGCGTCTGGCTGTGCCATACAAGAGTATGGCCACGCATCTTCATATTATTTGCCTTTGCGAATTCTACGATACGATCTGCGGATGCCCAGTTAAATACCAGTCCGTTAATTGTGTCGAGCTTGAGGGGGCCCTGATTAAATCCACCCATACCCTGCCTTGGTTGTCCACCCTGACCCTGAGGTGCTTGTCCTGGTTGGCCACCCTGAGGCTGAGCCGGTTGTCCTGGCTGTCCACCCTGTGGCTGTGGTGGTCGTGGAGGTGTCTGTCTTGGGAAATACAGAAGATTCTGAGGCTTCATCTCGTTCTCACAAGTCAATGTATTAAAGTTATCAATTACCATCTTTCCCGCATCTCCTGTAATGGTACGTGCGTTGACAGCGACACCGATAAGAAAGTCTTTTTTGAAAAGCTCTTTAAGAGGAACATAATCTGATTGTCCCTGTCCTGAAAGCATTATACATGGTAGAATGCCTGCTAAAAGTCCAATTAATTTTCTCATACTAAGGATTAAATAATAAAGTGGTTTTAATAAAATACAACATCTTAAATGAATTGGTTTCCCGGTTAAAAGAAATATTGTGAAAAGATAACAAAAATTAGCAAAAACACACTTTATGTCCTTAATTTTTGGGCTAAAGCCCAGTATTTCTATTGTTCTTAAAACCGTTGGCTGAAGCCAACGGTAATAGATTTAGGTTTAACCTCATAATATCGAATCTGAATTAAATATTATTCATGTTTTAATGTATATCAGAATGTTCAATTATATTTATGCAACCATAAATTACGACAGATTTAAACAACCCATATCATGAAGTACTTTACCACACATTTAAAACAATCACAAATCATTCTTTTTTTCTTTTTACTATCCATAAACGTTAGGATATTCTCCC
>JAHEYW010000036.1 GCA_023251395.1 Bacteroidales bacterium | reverse complement strand
TTTGCAATATATCACTAAATACCCAGGGCGTTACAACCGAGAAACTCTTCGGGAAACCGATTATGTCTTCTTTCCATGGAGGATGGAGCATGGCAGGATTTACAGGCGCACTTATCGGAATGATAATGATCAACATGAGAATCATTCCTTACTATCATTTCATTTCTGTAGTTTTAATTGTATGGACAATCATCTGGTTCAGAAAGTCGTATCTGATCAGAGGAAAGCAGACTGCAGATGCTGATGCTCCGGAAAGAAAATTCTTTAATAAACCTGACCGGGCGTTGGTACAACTTGGGATAATTGGTTTCTGCAGTATGGCCAGCGAGGGCGCAATGTTCGACTGGAGCGGAGTCTTCTTCAAAGATGTGGTTAAAGCTCCTCAATCACTGGTTATTCTGGGATATACTTCATTCATGATAATGATGGCTTCAGGCAGATTTCTGGCTGACTACGTTACTTCAAAGATTGGCCGTAAAAAATTGCTTCAAATCTCAGGGCTGGTTATAACAACAGGCTATTACCTTGCTGTTATATTCCCCTATCTGATCACTTCCACAATAGCTTTTATGATGATCGGAATCGGTGTTTCAAGTATTGTTCCTTCAGTTTATAGTGCAGCCGGACGACATACAAAAATTTCACCTGGAATAGCCCTTGCAACAGTTTCAAGTGTAAGCTTTCTGGGCTTTCTTATGGGACCTCCAATGATAGGATATATCTCTCAGGCGGCAGGATTGCGATACTCTTTTGCAGTAATAGGACTGTTCGGTATCGGAATTACAACTCTTGCACCAAAGATCAGATTGCTGCAGAGTCAGTAGTAAGCTAAATCGCTATCTGTCGGTCACCACACTTTTGGGATGACAACCTTTTATAATTTTAGCTTAAAAAGTTATCTTTACTTTTTAGTTTGAATCCCAACCTGAATAATCTTATTAACAACAATGCAAATAAAAAAAGCACTGATCACCGCAGCTGGTTCTGACCAGCGCAAATTACCCGTACAGTCACTTGTAGACCGTGAGGGTAACAGGAAAACTGTTCTTGAGATCCTTATTCAGGAAGTAAAGCAGGCCGGGATAGAGGAAATCGGAGTCGTAATACATCCGGGGGACAAAGATTCCTATTCAGAGATTGTTTCAGGTGACCTGCAGATACATTTTATTGAACAGGACAAACAACTGGGATATGGCTATGGTGTCTTTTGCGGAGCTTCATTTATCGGGCAGGAATATTTTCTTCATCTTGTTGGAGATCATCTCTATATGAATCGTACAAAGATCCAGTGTGCCAGTCATCTTACCGAGACAGCAAAAAAACATAACTGCTCCGTATCAGCAGTTACATCAACAAGGGAAAATCTTATACCAAATTATGGAACTATAGGTGGAAGACGGGTACAGTCAACTACCGATCTTTATATAATTGATAATGTAATTGAAAAACCGACACCTACTATTGCAGAGCAAAAACTCATTATCCCTGGTCTGAGAGCAGGCCATTATCTTTGCTTTTTCGGGATGCATGTTTTATCACCCATAGTGATGTCCATTCTTGAAAAGAACATTAAAAAGGCTGATGGTAAAAAGATCGGATTGAGCGACTCGCTTAACGAACTCGCCCGGAAAGAGCAATATATGGCACTTGAGAAAAATGACATGCGCTTTGATATTGGCACCAGGTACGGTTTGCTGAAGGCTCAGCTGGCGCTTGCGCTCAGCGGATCTGACAGAGACCAGGTCCTTGCGGATCTTCTCGATTTTTTTGCAAATATCAACGTGAACTCTGAAGCGAAATAGTATGGCGCATGAACTTATCGAAATCATTCGGTCGGCAGATCCGAAAATAAAAAATAAATCTCTTGATGGATTTTGCAGGAGTGCCAGTCTGAAAGATCTGCTCATTGCTGCAGATGAACTGGAACAGTACAGGAGAGAAGAAGTCAACCTTTATAACAAGGTGCGTGCGCTTTTTTTCCTTTATGCAATACACAGGTTTTATATTGTTGAAAGGACCGATCAGAGTTCATGTGGGAAGATCCCATTTTCAGCTTTTGAACATTTACTCAAAAGGAGGTTTGAAGAGGCAATAAATATTCTCCTCAGAGTTCAGAAAGATGAAGGTGCAAATGAAAGTATCTCAAGTGCACTAGCGGATGCCTACCACCAGCTTGCCTTCCAGACACTTGCCGATCAGGTCAGGACAAGTGTAAGATCCACGGCAGGAAATAAATGGATGTTCAGGATAGGTCATCCATATGATCAGCCACTGAAAATCCACGGAGATCTATTAATGAAAGAGGAAATTTCAGGCCTTTATCCTGTACTTCATGAATCTACTCCGGTACGAATGGATCTTAGCCACAGCGGGTGGAGCGATATATTCTTTCTTGGAATGGATTTTCCTGAAGGTGCAAGAGTACTAAACATTTCTATTGATCTTTGTATAAGAAACAGTGATACTCCGACAGAACCCAAACCACCTATCGAGACATGGCTCAGGGTAATCGAAGAACCTGTGATCAGGCTTACAAGTATTGACCTTGGTGTATCGGCTTCGATTGTTAATCTCTCAGAGATATTTGACTTTGCTAAAGACTATTTAGGGCTTTTGAAAGCAGCTCTTATTGCATCAGGAATAGTTCCTCCGGGAATGGAAGGTGCCGGACTTCCATTGAGTTACCTCCTGGAAAAGCTTGCCGGGAAAAATAAAGGGATAGAAGTAATCAGCAGAGTCAACAACATTCCGAAAGGCTCCCGGCTGGCAGTGTCAACCAACCTTCTTGCATCACTTATTTCTCTGTGCATGAGAGCAACCTGTCAGACTGAAAAACCTGTCGGCATTCTGACCGAGGATGAGAGGAGACTTGTGGCTGCAAAAGCTATCCTAGGTGAATGGCTTGGGGGATCAGGAGGAGGATGGCAGGATTCAGGTGGCGTATGGCCGGGTATGAAACTGATCTGTGGTGTTGATGCTAAGGATGGCGATCCTGAATTTGGTGTGAGCAAAGGGAGATTATTGCCCCAGCATACGATTTTAGATGATAAAGTCGTGAGTGTCGAAACGAGAAGAAAACTACAGGATAGCCTGATTGTGGTTCATGGTGGAATGGCACAGGATGTCGGACCAATATTGGAAATGGTAACGGAAAAGTATCTGCTTCGGTCTGGCATGGAGTGGGAGAGCAGGCTCAGGGCAATTTCCTATTTTGATGAGGTAGTTCAAAAACTCAAAGATGGTGATATTAAAGGTATTGCAAGCTTTATTCATAAGAATTTTGAAGGTCCGATCCAGGAAATCATTCCCTGGGCAACAAATAAATATACCGAAACACTTATCGAAAAAGTCAGAGATGAATTTAAGAATGATTTCTGGGGTTTCTGGATGATGGGAGGAATGTCAGGTGGCGGAATGGGATTTATTTTCAACCCTGAAGTAAAGACAAAAGCTCAGGGCAGGCTGAAACATATAATGTCAGAAACGAAAAAAAGCTTTGAATCCGGTATCCCTTTTGCAATGGAACCTGTCGTTTATAATTTCAGTATAAATGAAAATGGTACCATAGCAGATCTTCTGGTTGGGAATGAAGCTCTCCTTCCCGCTGAATATTATACAATGACTCTTCCTAAGCTTTTAAAAAAAGATTCACAGTTGCTTTCCGGCAGTCAGCGTAAAGAGCTGGCTCTTTTAGGCCATCTTTATAAATCAAATGAAAAATTTACTGGCTTCGTAACAAGCCTGTTCGATCAGATGATCCCTCAGAATCAAAATGACTCAGTCCAGCAGAAACCTCTTGATCTGCTGCTTGATGAGCTTGGATTTGATAATGAGCAACATGAGAAGATAAAAAAAGATCTTAAATCAGGAAGAATTGGTCTTGCCAAAAACAGATTGCCTGTAAACACTCTGATAGAAGATGTCAAAAGTTCAGAAATTTCACATCAGAAAGATCTTAACAACAAGAGATTCAAAGAAGCCGGCTTAGAGGCTATTAAAAACAGGGAAATTGCAATTGTTACTCTGGCGGGAGGTGTCGGAAGCAGGTGGACACAGGGTGCCGGAGTAGTAAAATCTCTTAATCCTTTTGCAAGATTTGAAGGTCAGCACAGGAATTTTCTGGAAGTTCATCTTGCCAAAACAAGAAAAACTGAAAAGTTATTTCAAACGAATCTTCAGCACATTTTTACTACCAGTTATCTAACCTGGTCAGCTATAAATAAGTTTCTGGAGGATATGAATGTTGTCAGTGAAAAAAGCAATATCTGTATTTCACAAGGCCGAGTAATTGGATTGAGACTTTACCCGACAGAGAGAGATCTCCGGTTTCTGTGGGAGGAGATGCCACAGCAGGTACTTGACGAACAGTCACAAAAAGTACAGGAAAGCCTGCACTCAGCATTAATAAACTGGACCAAGTCATCTGGTGAAGCTGAAGATTACAGGGATAATCTTCCGAATCAGTGTATTCATCCAGTTGGTCACTGGTTTGAGATACCTAACCTTTTCCTTAACGGGACTATGGCCATGCTTCTGAAAGATAATCCCGGTCTTAAACACCTGCTGGTTCATAATATTGATACTCTTGGGGCTAATGTTGATCCTGTTCTGCTTGGACATCATATTCTTGAAGGAAAGACAATGACAGTTGAGGTTATAAAAAGGAGAATAGACGATCATGGGGGCGGACTGGGAAAAGTTAACGGACAGTTGCGCCTGATAGAGGGTCTTGCACTTCCAAATGAAAGGATGGAATTCGATCTGACGTATTATAATTCAAATACATTCTGGATAGATATTGACAAGCTTCTCCTTGTATTTGGGCTCTCAAAGGATGATCTCAAAGATAACAGAAAAGTAAAATCGGCTGTTTATAGAATTGCCTCAATGATGCCAACATATGTCACTGTAAAAGATGTGAAAAAGCGCTGGGGTAAAGGTCAGGAGGATATTTTCCCCATAACGCAATTTGAAAAGCTGTGGTGCGACATGACTTCATTCCCGGGAATAACCTGTTCCTATATAAATGTTTCAAGAATGAGAGGCCAGCAGCTAAAGGAAGTCGCTCAGCTTGACGGATGGCTGAGAGATGGATCCAAGGATTTTATCGATACGATCTGTGACTGGGAGAAATAACTGACAGAGCACAAAGGCCCCGGCTATTGTTTTAATATGGTTCAGGTTAATGATAATCTAAACATATCTGTTGACACTCACCCAGGATCCTCCATTATGGACATTCTGAAAACCGCCGGATATCAACATATTTTTCGCCATTGCACTCCTGCTCCCTGATGCGCAGCAAGTAATAATCGGTTTGTTCTTATCAATCTTTTTCAGGTTGTTTCCTAGTTTGTCAAGAGGAATATTAATTGAGTTTTTGACATGCCCTCTGCTGAATTCTTCTTTGGAGCGGACATCAATAATAACTGCCCCGTTATTTATCAGCTCCTTAATATCAATCTTTGGTCCGAAAAGTCCTTTAATAAAATCTATCATAATTCTGGTTTTCAAATATTGTTCAAATAATATTTATAATAATTAAACACCGGATTGTACCTTTTGTTTCTGCGGCGAAAATAAACAAAAGGATAATAGTGAGTTTTGATAGTTGCAAAGATCATAATATTTAAAGTGTCCACATCAGACCTGGTACTATTTAGGGATATCGAATATTGGATTCTGGCATTGCCCTCAGAAGCCCTGGCGAAGGTGGGGTGCTGGATGTTGGGTACTGGGTGAAAAAAGAAATCGGGAGTATTTATTATTCACTCCCGATTCTTATATGAACCAGATATTATTTATCAATTATTGAACCTGTGGCTTATCTATAGCCCCTATCATCTGATATTATCTGGGACCCTGCTGTAATGGGACAGGTGTATAGTTTATCTTTTTGGTAGCCCATTCAATGAAATACTTCATGTTTGGACCATCTGTGTGTCCTCCATCATGCTGTCTCCATGCAAGTTCACCAACGAGCAAACCTGCCATTACCGGTGGCATAACTTCTTTTTTATATTCATTGGATACTCCCAGGTCTTTTGCACCAAGAAGCTTGAATACAGAACCCGCAGCAATTGTTGCCTGGTAGCTTCCTTTCTGGTCGAGCCATTTTGCATCGCCTTTTTCAGGCACGCCATAGCTTATGAAAGTAAGTCTAGGAGCACACATAGCAATTAAGCTATGAGAATCAACATGCATCTGACCTGCATTTCCCGCACCAGTTGTTGATTCTGATGCTCCGAATTTAATATAGTTACCTGCCATCCAATGATATTCGCCTGTTGCAGTCAGACTCTCAACAGCTTCTCCCCAGAAACGACGGTGCAATGTTGCACCACCTTTGCCGGATGAACCGACAAGGGCCATTGCAAATCTTTCTTCAAAAGCAAGCGTAACCAGTGCTGCCTTACCGTAGCGTGAAACACCTTCAATTCCAACATGTTTTGCATCAACTGCAGGGTCAGTCTCAAGATAATCAAGTCCGCGGGCAGCACCCCAGGCCCATGCCCTGAGTGAGCCCCAGTCATCAGGTTTACGTGGCTGACCTTTATTTACAAGACCGATAATACCTCTTGTCAATCCGGCTCCGTTATCAGCCTGAATTGATGAGGGGTCGATCGTAGCATATCCCCAGCCTGCTGCAATAAGCTGTTGAGTTGAAGGAGGATCGGCATTGGCATTTGCAGCAGCGCTAGCGCCTGCAGGTGCAGGTGCTCCCATTGCTCCCATTGCACCAAAAGGTGAAGCAGTAGCTGCCCTGGAAAGAGGTGAGTATGCGGGATATTTTTCCAAGAGTGCCTTTATTTCCGGGTTGCTCTCTGCCATCATTTTTCTGAAAGCATTGTTAAGAGTCTCAAGGTCATCCGGGTTGGGTTGAGCCGGAGCAGGAAGACTTCCCCTACCAAACATCATAAGTACAGGAACCGGGCCTTTTACATTTGCAGGAGTAACCAGCACCATGGAAATATTGACATCAATAAGCGGATAAGCTGAATTATCTACATGGCCAGTAAGTTTCTTTGCAATAACAGGTGTTCTGCCGACCATCTCCCTGTCTGTAATATCTACGGTCCATTTAACTGCCGGGACATTTTTTGGCAGACGACCATATATCTCTTTCTCCATATCTTCCTTGATCTCAGGACGACGAAGGGTCCACCACATTTCAGGGGTGGTTACTTTTTTCCCGTTTTTAAGTATAAGAAGTTCCGGAAGATCAGGATAAGGATTTGCTACAGCTTCATCATAGTTTGCATGATTAGGAGCCTGTTCATTACCGCTTGGACCTGGTCTTACTGCCTTGACTCCAATCTGATCCATCATGTTCTGATGATCCTGCTCAGCCGTAAAAGTAACAGGCGGAGGGAATTTTGCCTGAGCGCCAGGCTGGTTTTGTGCAAATAACTGACTGGATAGTACAGCCAGAAATAGTAATAAGATTTTTCTCATAGTTTTAAAAATCAGCGGTTTAATAATATAAAAGATTTAAGTTTTTCCCTTTAATTAACAAGTATCTGTTTCAAAGTTATGAAAAAAAAGAATTCAGTGATTTTAGCAAAATGCATGTTACAAAACAGGAATAGTTCCCTTCGAATTTATTTACAATAACCGAATTTATGAAACGAAAGGTAACAATTATTTCATTTGTCTGAATTTTTGTAATTTTAAAGAAAAATTATCTATGAATATGAAAAGTAAATCAGGATGCGGCAAAAGATTATATAACCTTTTACCTCTTTCATTTGCACTTGTGGCATTAAGTCTCATTTCAGCAGGATTATTTGCCCAGACAAATTTTTCAGGAACATGGGCATTCAACCAGTCCAAAAGTGTGCTTGGCGATGGACCAATGATGTCACCTACCACAATTACAGTAACCCAGACAACTGCTATCATTTCAACGGATGTAGTACAGCCTTCTTTTGATGGCAGCGAGATGAAGATGAGTAATAAATACACTCTGGACGGTAAGGAATCTGCAAACACAGGTATGATGAATTCATCCGTTAAGACCATTGTAACATGGTCGGATGATAAAAAGGAGATGAAATTTGCAAATACTATTGTATTTGACATGAACGGCGAAAAGATGGAGATGAAGTCAAATGAAGCATGGAGGCTTTCAGATGACGGAAAGACACTTACAGTTAAAACAGCTTTCTCCAGCCAGATGGGTGACTCAAATTTTACACTCGTTTACGATAAGAAGTAATCGGAGGTCACTTCCGTTAATGTAATTTAAGGCCGGTCTTATCATTGAAGATTTCCCTGTAGGTGGCGCTGACGGGAATCCGCTGGTCACCTATCAGGACAACTCCTCTTTCCACAGACTTTATCTTGTTAAGAGCGACCATATATGATTTATGGACCCGGCAAAAGTTTTCAGAGGGAAGACTTTCTTCTATCGCTGAGAAGCTTTGAAGGGTCATTATTTTCTTATCAGTACAGACTATCCTCAGATAATCCTTCATTCCTTCAATATACAGAATATCATCAATATCAATTCTTTCATAGCGATATTCGGTCTTTATGAAAAGGTATTTATTTTTATCGCCAGAGGATCTTATTTGCTCATGCCGTACAGAGTAGAATTCCATTACCTTTTCAACAGCTTTTAAAAATCGCTCAAATGAATAAGGTTTCAGCAAATAATCTGTCACATTCAGTTCATATCCCTTAATTGCATATTGATCATAAGCGGATGTAATAATAATTTTTGTTTTAAGATCAGTTGATTCAAGTAACTGGATACCTGTAAGAGTTTCCATCTGTATATCCAGAAATATAAGATCAGTGGAATTTTCTTTAAGCCATATCAGAGCATCCAGTGCGTTATCAAACGACCTTATAAGATTCAGTCCGGGTACTTTGCCAATGAACTTCTCAAGTTTTGAAATTGCAAGCGGCTCGTCATCTATTACGACGCATCTGATCTCCATCAGCATTAATTATTAGTTTCACAACGAATTGATGGTCTCCTTTTTCAATGGTCAGTTCATGATTATCTGGATATATGAGTTCCAGTCTCCTCTTAAGATTGGAGATACCGTAACCTGAATGTTCTGTCCTGTTCCCTTCATTTGCCTGGTCATAATAATTTGTGATCCATAGTGTTAGTATCCCATTTTCGTTAGTCAGGCAGATTTTCACCGCCGGATTACCCTGAGTGAAAGAGGCAAATTTAAAGGCATTTTCAATAAGAGGAACAAATAAAGCAGGAGCGATCATAATTTCTTTATCACCATTAAAAACAAAGCTGATTGCATCCGGAGATTTCAACCGCAACCTGTAGAGCTCAATCATATTGCTTATGTACGCAATCTCTCTGTCAAGTGCCACTACCTCCGATTTCGTCTCATAAGTCAGATAGCGCATCATTTCTGATAATTTTATAAGTGCAAATGAAGCTTTCTCCTGGTCACTTTGAATGAGCGAATCGATATTATTCAGGGTGTTAAATAGAAAATGAGGATTTAGCTTGCTCTTAAGAAGATCAAGCTCCACCGAAAGTTTCTGCTTATCAAGTTCAGCTTTTTGATTCATAGTTTCAAACCAGTTAATAATAACCCTGAAAAATGATCCAAATACAGCTGCAGTAAGCACCGGATAAAATCCGCTCATATGCATCTTTACAGAATAGCCTTTCAAAAAATTATTAAAAGAACCTTCAAACATTGCTCTTATCAGGTATAGTACCAGGTATCCGATAAAAGGCATTATCAGTACTACAAAAAATGAGGTTACCAGAAAACCTGCCAGATTTTTCTTATTCAGAAACAGCGGTGCAATTAAAAGGTAAAAAAGGTAGAATGCGACCATAAGATACAGAAAAGCAAAAATATAGGTCGCAATCTGCTGAGGTTCAATTCCATCCCGGATGTTTGAAAAAGGAAGATTTGCAAATGCGGCAAAAAGCCAGATGAAGAGGTGGAAATATATTAATTGTTTCCTGCTCATTTCTGAATAGAAGATATTAGTACAAACTTATCTAAAATTGGCGACATGTTAATATCAGAAAATGTGCCGTGTTTCTTCTGAAAGAAGTGGAGCTGTAAAAAAGTCGAAGTTGCCATAATGTTCTTCTCTGTGTAGCTCTGTGCCTCCTTTGTGTTCTCTGTGTAAGTTCTTAAAATATTGTTACACAGAGTCACACAGAGAAGACACAGAGTCTCACAGAGAACTTTTTCAACAGTCCCGATATGTCGATAATCAGGCTTTTTCCCCTGAATATTCACAGATCATTCTGAAAAGTGATCCGAAAAGACCTGCCATAACCATGGCTTTCAATCCGCTGAAATGAACCGCCGGAGTATATCCTTTATAAAACTCACTGAAGCTTCCGTTAAATAATGCTCTTGAAAGCAAAAGCAAAGTGTAGCCAATAAACGGAAGTATGATTACAGCAAGCACAGAGACAGCAAAGAACATTGTAATCTTACCGGTAAGAATATAATTTGGAACCAGGTAGAGGAAGAAAAGATAGTAAACAGCCATCCAGAAAAGTGCCGCAATCAGATTACCAACCAGACGTTCTGCCTGAAAGTGACTGAAGGAGGGTATTAGTGTCAGAATGATTGCAAAACACCAGGTGATAATGTGGAGCCGGAATGATAATTGTGATTTCATAATAGTTTTTTTATTGGTTTCTTGACAAATTTATGCCAGTCAATGCACCTGAACCAAAACTAATATATGTATTCAATCTCTTAATCTGCTAAATATGTTTTTCAGTCGACAAAATAAAAATGATTTTGTGATTTGAAATTAAAAATAAATGTCGTATGTTTGCGTCATTAGAAAATATATATGAATAAATCAGAACATTTTGACGAATCCCTTCAGGATATTGCAAAATTTTCAAGGGTGCTTTCCCATCCTGCAAGACTGGCGATACTAAAATTTCTGGCAGAGGCTGAGACCTGTATATCAGGAGATATTTCAGATTTTATTCCTCTCGGCAGAACAACTGTTTCTCAGCATCTTAAAGAACTAAGAGACCTGGGATTGATTAAGGGAGAGATTGACGGATTGAAGATTAATTACTGCCTGAATAGCCTTAAGATCAAAGAATATCTTCAGCTTTTTGACTCATTCTTTAATGAAATCCAGGCTTCAGAAATAAAATGTTGAACTATTTAAAGATCAGGTTATGAGAGTATTAATCCTTTGTACCGGTAATAGTTGCCGGAGTCAGATGGCTCATGGTTTTCTGAAATCATTCAACAGCAAACTGGACGTCCACTCAGCTGGTACCAGTCCGGCTTCACGAGTAAATCCTTTAGCTGTTCAGGTTATGAGGGAAGCAGGTATTGATATAAGTGGTCATGAACCAAAGAATGTTAACACATATATTAATAGTGAATGGGATTATGTAATTACAGTCTGCGATAATGCCAGAGAGACCTGCCCGGTATTTAACGGCAAGGTAAAACACAGGCTGCATATGGGTTTTGATGATCCTTCCGGATTCAGAGGATCCGAAAATGAGATTCTGAAAGAATTCCGGAGAATAAGAGATGAGATACACGATCAGTTCCTGACCCTCTATAATGAAAAAATAAAATGAATAGTACTTTCATAATTCGGAATTTACAACTCCACGGATTATTGATCCCCAAAATTTCCCCGGTGCTGAATTTCTCAGATTTCCTGGGAGCTGTAATGGTACGCTGGGGTATTAACCGTGACAACTACCGTGTTGAGCCGGGTCTTTATGCAATTGGTAATCCCGGATCTGATTCAGATGTCTTTGTAACAGCAAATTATAAACTGACATTTGATAATTTACGGAAAAATCTTTCCGGCTTGGATGGATGGATTTTAGTACTTGACACGAAAGGTGTAAACGTATGGTGTGCAGCAGGTAAAGGGACTTTCAGTTCAAAAGAAATAATCAAAAGACTCAAAATAGTCTCCATGGATAAGATCGTAAGTCACAAGAGACTTATTCTCCCGCAGCTGGGTGCAACAGGTGTGTCTGCACATAATGTCAGGGAGGAGTCAGGGTTTAATGTGATCTATGGACCTGTCCGGGCTTCAGATATAAAAAAATTTATCAGTGCAGGTTATCGTTCTGACAGGGAGATGAGAAAGGTCACCTTCAATTTTACTGACAGGATAAAGCTCATTCCGAATGACTTTATTTATGGGAAATACTATCTTCTCGGAGCCTTGATAATTGTATATTTATTATCTGGTCTACACAGTTCCGGCATCTCTTTCAGGGACTTTTCCGGATCAGGCGGGCCAGCTATTCTTAAGGTTTTTCTGGCATATTTTGCAGGTATTATAATTACACCATTGTTTCTCCCATATATTCCCGGGAGGCATTTTTCCCTTAAGGGATTTATCTCCGGAACAATTGTATTTCTGATCTTTTTACTGCTGGAACCATCCGGGATGAATTATTTTGAAACCTTTTCATGGTTCTTTATTATCGGAGCGATCTCATCTTTTACGGCAATGAATTTTACTGGCTCTTCAACGTTTACATCACTCTCCGGCGTTAAAAAAGAGATGAAGGTCTTTGTTCCGCTGCAGATTGGTTTTGCGGCAATCGGAATTATTTTACAGGTAATCGGAAAATTAATTTAAAAGTAAATATGAAAGATCTTTTATACCTCCCGGATGTTGTTACACTCAGCTTATGCGCTGATACCTGTAACGGATGTGGTATGTGTGTTAAAGTCTGTCCACATGAAGTGTTTGAATTATCAGGCAGGAAAGCTAAAATCATCAGAAGAGATTATTGCATGGAGTGTGGAGCCTGCGCCCTGAATTGCCCGACCAAAGCCATTTCAGTAAATTCCGGGGTTGGATGTGCAGCCGGTATCATAAATGGCATACTCAGGAATAGTGAACCAACCTGCGGGTGCTCAGATACCGGAGTAAAATGTTGTTAATAAGCAATATAGATTAAGAACCAAAATCATGAGCACCAGGTTAAAGTTCTTCGACAGATATCTAACACTCTGGATATTCCTTGCAATGTTTATTGGTGTCGGTACGGGCTGGTTAATCCCGGATATTGCCAGATTCTGGAACAGTTTGTCATCCGGAACAACAAATATCCCGATAGCAATCGGGTTAATAGTTATGATGTATCCTCCACTGGCAAAAGTCAAATATGAAGAATTGACTGATGTTTTCCGTAATACTAAAATTTTAGGGTTATCACTTATTCAAAACTGGATTATAGGACCGGTCCTGATGTTTTTCCTGGCGGTTGTATTTCTGAAGTTCAATATCGACTATATGTATGGACTGATCCTTATCGGACTCGCACGTTGTATTGCAATGGTAATTGTCTGGAATGAGCTGGCAAAGGGAGATACAGAATATGCTGCAGGTCTTGTTGCATTTAACTCTATATTCCAGGTGCTGTTTTTTTCACTTTATGCATATCTATTTATTGCCGTATTGCCTGCATGGTTCGGGTTGCCTGTAAATGAGACAGTTGGAAAAATAACAATTGCACAAATTGCCAGAAGTGTGTTTATCTATCTTGGCATTCCCTTTTTGGCAGGATTCCTGACAAGGTTTATTTTGATAAGAGTAAAGGATAAGAACTGGTACAACACCAGGTTTATTCCCAAAATAAGTCCGCTTACACTAATTGCATTATTGTTTACAATCATTGTAATGTTTTCCCTGAAAGGAGAATATATTGTCAGGATCCCCCTCGATGTATTGCGGATTGCCATTCCATTGTTCATTTATTTTATCGTAATGTTTGTGGTATCATTCATTATGGGCAAAAAGATAGGAGCAACCTATGAACAATCCGTGACATTATCCTTCACAGCGGCAAGTAACAACTTTGAATTGGCAATTGCAGTGGCAATTGCTGTATTCGGGATAAATTCTGGCGAAGCTTTTACCGCAGTAATCGGACCACTCGTCGAAGTCCCTGTGATGATCATGCTGGTGAATGTAGCGCAATACTTTAAAAGAAGATTTTACAATTGAATACTATCAGGTTTTAAATTTTTATTTTTATGAAAGAGATCACTGTTACCAATGTAACTGATAATTTGATTTTACCGGCTATTAATATTGATGGCAACATTAAGGAAGGAGACCCGGTTGAAATCAATCAGGAAATGTATTTTGTATGTGAGAGATTTTGCAATAAGAAGGGTGAATTAGAATCTTTAGGAGTAATTCCTTTGATAGTCAGAAACCCTGCAAAAGTTCAGAATATAAACGATTACATCAAATGCCTGTCTATTGCACACAGAAGGGTTAAATTCCTTAAAGATGGAAAGGAATGTTGTATGGATGAATGTGACGAGATGAGAATCACCTGAGCAGATACAAAAAGTGATCAGGAAATGGAGGGAATCAACTAATATTAATAGAAAGTCATAAAGCCAAAAGAAATGGGAAAAGAAGAAAAAGCTATAGAATATTTCAGGAATAAATACAATTGTTCTCAATCGGTTTTTACTGTATTCGGTACTGAATATGGATTATCAGAAGATGAATGCCTGAAGATTGCCTGTTCATTTGGAGCAGGGATGGGTCGCCAGCAATATACGTGTGGTGCAGTTACTGGCGCACTTATGGTTCTCGGATTAAAATATGGTAAAGGTGTGGATGGTACAGAAGATATGAAGCAGGAGACATATGCGAAAACACGGGAGTTTTTTTCCCGGTTCATAGATATCCATGGATCAGTATCATGCCGTACCCTCCTTAACGGCCTTGATATAAATGATGATGATGATCATCAAAAAATACTGGAACTGGATTTATTTAGTATAAAGTGCGAGAAGTATGTAAAGGATGCAGTCAGCCTTGTTGAAAAGATGACATAAATCTCAACCATTTGGCTCCAATTCTGTTAGTTTAATAAATACAATATTATAGACAATTAACTCTTACTGAATTCAAACGCCATATGCCATGAAAGAGACAAGAAGAATAAAGAGAATTGTAACCGGTCAGAATGCGGTTGATGGTGCAGGAGTGAGGCTTGTAAGGGAAATAGGTTATTATGACACAAAAGATTTTGATCCATTCCTGATGCTCGATGCTTTCGATTCAACGGATCCTGCTGACTATCTCAAAGGATTTCCCTGGCATCCTCACAGGGGGATAGAAACGATTACCTATCTTATTTCAGGAGATATTGAACATGGTGACAGCCTTGGTAACAAAGGCAGTATCCTTGATGGCGACTGTCAGTGGATGACAGCCGGTTCCGGAATCATACACCAGGAAATGCCCAGGGCATCTGAAAGATTACTGGGGGCCCAGCTCTGGCTTAATCTTCCAGCAAAAGATAAGATGACAAAACCAGTCTACAGGCCAGTTGTTAAAAAAGACATCCCTGTGATCGATGAGACAGATAAAAGGATACACCTCATTGCAGGATCATATAAGACACACAAAGGAGCCATCCAGGGGGATCATGTTAATGCTAATTATTTTGATGTTGAAGCTGATGCAAATGCTGAATGGATATTTGACACGGATCCGGAACATACACTTTTCATATATATCATCAGTGGAGCTGCCTCTTTCGGAGAGGATAACGATAACATTATACATGAGAAACAAGTTGTCCTCTTCACGGAAGGAACCCGTTTTAAGATGAAGGCTTCTGATAATGGTATACGACTTTTATTGATGTCAGGTAAACCATTGATGGAACCAATAGCCTGGGGTGGCCCGATAGTGATGAATACCAGGGAGGAGCTGAACCTGGCATTCGAGGAACTTGAAAAGAAAACTTTCATTAAGTAATTACCGGGTATATTTCAGCGGATCATTCAATCCCACACTTCAAGGATAAGGGAATCTTATAATTATTTAGCGATCAATTTGTTATGTAAGGCAGTCATCCTATGAACTGCCCGGGATTCTATTCAATTGGTTTTTTTATTATCTTAGAACTGTTAAACTAAGAATTCCCGGAATCTGTTTCTCAAGAGCAATTCACTTATAAAAGAACCTAAGACTATATTATTATGAAGACAAGTGATCCTTCAAGACGCAAATTTCTGAAAGCTGCAATTACTATCTCTGCGGCTGCAGCGGCATTTCCTACGATTCTGACAAAACCTGTGTCAGGTGCTAAGTTTCAACAGGTTAAACCTGCAAGTCCCAATGAAAAGGTGAATCTGGCTTGCATTGGAATCGGAGGACAGGCTGCAAGTGATATCAGGGAATTTGAAAGGACGGGAATATGTAACCTTGTTGCTCTTTGCGACACAGATATGGGTGCGAGTGCTACTCAGGCCACACTTAAATCCTATCCTGAGCTCCCCAGATTCCAGGATTTCAGAGTGATGTTTGACAAGATGTCCAATGAGATTGATGCAGTCCTTGTCGCAATTCCGGATTTCGCCCATTTCCCTGCAGCCATGCTGGCAATGTCGCTGGGCAAGCATGTTTACTGTGAAAAGCCAATGGGTCGCACATTTAATGAAGTACAGCTGATGATGAATGCTGCCAGCAGATACAAGGTTGTAACCCAGATGGGTAATCAGGGACATTCCGAGGCAAATTATTTCCAGTTCAAAACCTGGGTTGAATCAGGTGTAATAAAAGATGTGACCTCATTTGTGGGGCACATGAATTCAAGTCGCCGCTGGCACGGATGGGACACCAAAATAAGCAAGTACCCGTCAGGTGAATTGATTCCGCAAACACTTGACTGGGATACCTGGACCGGTACTGCAGATGAACATGAATATAATCATGATTATGTTCAGGGGCAGTGGAGATGCTGGTATGATTTTGGTATGGGAGCTCTTGGAGACTGGGGCGCACATATAATGGATAGTGTGCACCAATTCCTGAACCTTGGGCTTCCAGTTGAGATTGACCCGGTTAAAATCGCAGGATGGAATCCATTTTTCTTCCCTCAATCAGAAACACTTGTTTATAAGTTCCCAGCTCGAGGAACTATGCCTCCGCTCGAACTGACATGGTACGATGGACTTGATAACCTGCCTCCACTTCCTCAAGGCTACGGAGGTGGTGCAGAAGTAGATCCAAACATTCCTCCTCCCGGGAATGCACCTGTAAAACAGGCACAGCTGAATCCAGGCAAAATAATGTATAGTAAGGAACTGACATTTAAAGGAGGAACACATGGTGCAACATTGTCGATAATACCTTCGGAGAAGGCAAAAGAAATGGAGAAAAAGCTTCCTGAAATACCCAAGAGTCCTTCAAACCATTATAAAAACTTTCTTCTGGGATGTAAAGGTCTCGAAGAAACCCGGTCTCCCTTCAGTATTGCTGGTCCGCTGAGCCAGTTATTTAACCTTGGGGTTATTGCGGCTCAATTAAATTCTAAACTCATCTTTGACAGGCAGAAAAAGATAATAACAAATCATCCTCTTGCCAATCAGATGCTTGTTGGTAAGGCACCAAGAAAAGGTTGGGAACAATATTATAATCTTTAATTAAAATAAACCGGGTAGCCTCTGAGAATTGTTTTCTAAATCAAAAATCTATTTACTACTATTTTTCCCGGTAAGGAGAATATTAATACCTATTTTTGTACTCCAAAGCAAGGCATCTGAAAAAGCAATTAAAAATAAAACTGTTCAACAGGCAGACCGGGAAGTTCGAAATTGAAGACACATACAGGGGAGAAAGCCTCTGGTTTTTATACAACACTTTCCCAGGCAAGGTTTTTACCAATTCGGTACTAAACAAACATCTTGTATCCAAAGTATATGGAAGTGCGGTAAAAAGCCGGCAAAGTAAATCCCTTATAAAGAAATTTGTTGAACATTACGATATTAATCTTTCAGAAGTCAAAAAACCCCTTGGTTCATTCCGGAGCTTTAACGATTTTTTTATAAGGGAACTGAACGAAGACGCACGTCCGATTGATCAAAATCCCTACCACCTTATTGCCCCTGCAGATTCACGGTTGCTGGTTTTTGATCTTAAAACAAACGCCGATTTTCCTGTAAAGGGTTACTGGTATTCAATGCAACAGCTAGTAAAGGATAAGAATCTGGCTTCAGAATATAATGATGGCTGGTGCTTTATTTACAGACTGGCTCCCGCAGATTACCACCGCTTCT
>JAHEYW010000229.1 GCA_023251395.1 Bacteroidales bacterium | reverse complement strand
TCGATCATATCCTTATCTCACATTTTCAGGAGGTTATAACTACACATTGAATACTACAACTCTTTCGAGCACCTATAAGAACCAGCTTCTTAATGGTCCGAACTATGGATTGACTTTCGGTGTTAATATATTCAACGGATTTAATACCAGGAAGGACATAAGGAATTCTCAGATCAGTGTTCAATCCTCAGAACTCAGATACGAGGAGGTATTACAAGGGGTTAAAGCAGATCTCCTGACAATATATAATGCATATAGCAATAACCTGAAACTCATAACTCTTCAGGAGCAGAATTATGAAACAGCTTCAGATAACCTGTCTATTGCCTTTGAAAAATATAAGCTTGGAAATCTTTCAGGTTTGGATCTCAGGGATGTTCAGAAAAGCCTTCTGGATGCTAAGGAAAGTCTGCTTTCAATCCAGTATCAGGCAAAGCTGGCTGAGATTTCGCTGCTGGAGATTGCCGGCAGGATCATGGAATATTATTAGGGGTACGCGGTGCGTGGTACGGGGTATGCGGTTAAAAATATTATTCACAAGTCCCAGGGGCTACTCACAATAATACTATTAACCTTTCCAATTTTATTGTAAATTTGTTTTTTTCAAAACAGAATTCAATGAAAAAGACAGAGTTGATATTAAATCCCGATGGCAGTATATTTCATCTTCATCTTAAGCCGGAGGATATATGTGAAAAGATAATAATAGTCGGGGATCCGGGAAGGGTTGAGATGCTTGGAGGGATGCTGAGTGATATCAGGGTGAGAAAAGAAAACCGTGAGTTCAAAACCATTACCGGCACTTATGAGCACAGTGAAATTACTATACTCTCATCAGGAATAGGAACTGATAATATCGATATAGTCCTGAATGAACTAGATGCGCTTGTTAATATTGATCTGCAGACAGGACTTGTAAAAGAGAACCTTACATCACTTTCAATAGTAAGGATAGGAACATCAGGCGCATTGCATGCAGAGATACCAGTGGGAGCCAGTCTAATGACAGAGACAGCTATTGGGTTTGATGGGCTGCTTCATTTCTATGAGGGATATGACTGGTTGCTTGACATTAACCTGTCGAACTTCCTTGTTGATCATCTTGAATGGCCCGACACACTCTCCTACCCTTATGCAGTAAATGCAAGCAGGGAGCTGCTGGAGCAGTTCAGTAATGAAGGATTTTTAAGGGGGATTACGATATCTGCGCCCGGGTTTTATGCACCGCAGGGCAGAAGGTTAAGGCTTGAGACCTTTGACAATGAGATAAATGACAAGCTTGCCTCATTTGATTTTATGGGAAGGACAATCAGCAATTATGAAATGGAGAGCTCGGCGATATATGGGTTATCAGGACTATTGGGACACAAAGCCCTTACTGTTTGTGCGATAATCGGCAACAGGGTAACAGGCGAATTTCTTTCTGATTATAAACCAGTTATAAGGAGTATTGCTGAAAAGGTGTTCAGGAATATTTAGAAATGCCAACTTGCAAATAAGATATATTTGAATATTTTTGTATAGCAATAACCTAACACAACAAATATGTCAGACAATCAGGAAAGCAAAAACATAAAAAGTGATGAAATAGACCTTTTTGATTTATTCAGAAGAATGGGCAATACTTTAAGCCTATGGTTCAGAGCGCTTGGCAGGGCCACGCTGATAAGTATTGTTTTCCTCATAAGAAGGTGGTTGCCACTTGGGATAAGTTTAGTGTTGGCAATTGGTGGATCGTATTTTCTAAAATATACATCTGATTCAGCATATACATCTGATCTGGTACTTAGAAACAATCTGGGGACTAACTCAGATTTGATAGATTATATAAATAAACTTCATAAGTTCTGTGCCGAAATGAACAAATCCGCCTTATCAGATGCAATGGGGTTAACGACAGACAAGGTTTCAAACATTCTGGATATCAGCGCATACTGGTTCATTGACAAAAAGAAGGACGGGATTCCTGATTATGTTGATTATACAAACACCCATAATGTATATGACACAACAAATATAAGAATGCAGGACCGCTTTGATATAAGAGTCAGCATTAAAGAACCTCAGGATCTGGGTATGATCAGGAACTCTGTCATCAGTTTCATAAACAATGACTCAGTTTTCCTCCAGAGAAACAGGTTAAGAAACAGGCAGTATCAGGAGCTTCTAGTCCGATTAAACATTGATATTAAACAACTAGACAGTCTGCAAAAAGTGAAGTATTTTGAAGAAACGAAAAATTTTAGTCAGAGAGTTGGAGGTCAGATTGTCTTCCTGCAGGAACAAAAAACACAATTATTATACCAGGATATTTATAACTTATTTTCAAGGAAGCAATATGTTGATTCTGAACTTACATTACATTCAGGAATAGTGACTGTACTGAGTGACTTCTCAGTTCCATTCAAACGTGTTAATGGCGGGCTGTTTTATGCAAAGAAGCTGGTACCAATATTTTTCGGATTAACACTTTTACTTTTAATACTGATTGCAAATCATAAAAAAATTCTGGATATATTCAATAAGTACTAAAAAAAGAAAGGCTGTCCAAACGAGACAGCCTTTCTTTTTTATCATAATCTGATCTTAACCAGACATTAGTACTCATCATGTCCTTTCCTGGAAAATGTTACCCTTTGACCAAGGAGTATTCTTATCACAGTGTCAGAAACATTAAGCTTATGATAATCTTCAAGAGGCTCCCAGCGCTGTGAACATTCTTTAATTGAATTGAACGCCCTGAGAATATCATCTTTAAAAATACCAGCAAGTATTAAGGAGCCATTTTCCATCAGTTCCTGTCTCTCTGTAGTATTACGCAAAACTATGCATGGTCTTTCAAATATTGAAGTCTCTTCAGGTACTGTCCCCGAATCAGTTATAACAACTTCTGCATACTTTTCTAACTTAACGAAATCGAAAAATCCAAGAGGGGAAGTCAAAATTACATTCTCTGAAAATTTAATGCCATGCTTATTAAACTGATCCTTGGTACGTGGATGAAAAGGAAAGATTACCGGATAGGTTTTGGAGATTTCATTAATGGCCTCCACTACATTTTTTGCTATCCATTTATTATCAACATTTTCAGTCCGGTGAAAGGATAATAAAACAAATGGTTTATGTTCTTTTCCTTTCGTAAGTTTCAACTTATCAAGTATGTCACTGGCTTCAACCTTAGGCATATAATCAACAAGAACTTCTTTAATAGGATTACCGATCTTGAATACGAAATTCTTATGGAATCTTTCATTAATGAGGTTTTGCTTGCTGTTTTCAGTATATGGCAGGTTGTATAATGAACAGGAATCAATTACACGCCGGTTTGTTTCTTCAGGTACTTCACCGTCATAACATCTGTTACCGGCTTCCATATGGTAAACCGGTATGCCTCTTTTTGCCGCGACAATTGCAAGAAGACCAGAGTTAGTATCCCCGAGAACAAGGACTTTATCAGGCTTTTCCTTTTCCAGAATTAAATCAAATTGTTTAAAAGCTTCCCCCAGGAAATCTCCGGGTCTCTCAACCGGTGACAATGTATAAGTCGGTTCCTTTATTTCAAGATCTTTAAGAAATATTGTGCTGAGATTAGGGTCATAATTTTGATTTGTGTAAACATGAATATGTGTGCATACATGTTCGAGTTTCCTCATAATAACAGCTAATCTGATTAGCTCTGGACGGGTTCCTGTAATTGTTAAGATTTTCATAATAAAGTCTTTATTGAAGATATGTTAATAAAAATGTCTCTAGTTGAATATCCATATCTTAATTGGATTCAATTTCTGGTTCATCACTACAATGATAAGATAGAGTATAAGTCATAAACTGCCTCAAGTGATCCACTCACACAATTGCAATCTAAGAGCGGTTACAGTCCATTATAAAGATTCTCCTCATAACCTTGTTTTAATTCAAACTTAATGTAATCCAGTTTTAAAAGGATACTTTTAAGCTCAGAAATATTTAAAATCCTTGTATTATGTGAGGTATAATCCTCTTTAGCTGAGGTTTCCAATGTACCTTCAACAAAATAACTATCATAATTTAAATCCCTGTTATCAGGCGGTACTCTGAAATAGTTATCCATCTCCTGGGCTTTTACCATCTCCTCCCTGCTGAGGAGTGTTTCATAGAGTTTCTCACCATGTCTGGTCCCTATTATATTTATTTTGCTTTTTGATTTAAAAATCTCAATTATTGCTTTTGCTATGTTACCAATGGTTGCTGCGGGTGCTTTCTGAATAAAAATATCCCCTGGATTTGCATGTTTAAAAGCGAATTGAACAAGTTCAACTGATTCATCAAGGGACATGATAAATCTTGTCATTGCAGGATCTGTTACAGTGAGTGGTTTGTTTTCTTTTGCCTGCTTTACAAATAAAGGTATTACTGATCCACGGGAAGCCATAACATTGCCATACCTGGTGCAGCAAAATATAGTTGAGGTAGAAATCCTGCTAGCGGCGATTATTATTTTTTCCATCATAGCCTTTGAAATACCCATCGCATTAACCGGGTAAACGGCTTTATCAGTGCTAAGGGCCACAAATCTATTTACTCCATTAGCTATTGCAGCATTTGCAGCATTTTCGCTTCCAAGAATATTGGTCTTGACAGCCTGCTCCGGAAAAAATTCACATGATGGTACTTGTTTCAGTGCAGCTGCATGAAACACAAAATCAACACCTGCCATAGCCTGATTTATACTGCTATAATCACGAACGTCACCTATATAATACTTAATCTTTGAATTATTATAGTGGCGACGCATATCATCCTGCTTCTTTTCGTCCCTCGAAAATATCCTGATCTCTTTAATTTCAGTATTGATAAACCTCCTCAGAATCGCATTACCAAACGATCCGGTTCCTCCGGTAATCAACAGCGTTTTGTTTTTGTACATAGTCTGATCAGCTTAAATTGGTACCAAGTGGTTTTGCTTTAATTTTTCGTTTAGGTACATATAATAGCAAAAATGAGAATAATGAAAAAAAGGAGACGCCAGGCAGCCGGTTAAGCCCTGTCTCAAATAAAAAGAAAACAAGAATACTAATGATAAATATCCCATATAGCAAGTCTCTTAGTGAAATAGCAGCATATATCATTGCACCTAACATGGCCATAAATAGAATAAGTCCAACAAGCCC
>JAHEYW010000228.1 GCA_023251395.1 Bacteroidales bacterium | reverse complement strand
CCAATCAGGGAGAAGATCAATGAGATCTATTCTGATAACAGGTACCTTTCAAAAGTTGTTGCACACGGGGCTGAAAAAGCCCGGGCAAGTGCTTCAAAAACTGTAAAGGAGGTAAGGGAAATAATTGGCTATAAAAAATTTGCCTGAAATAATAAAAGCCAGGCTTTTGGCCTGGCTGCCCTAATGTTTCAGGGATATATGGGTGATTGCCTTTACTATCGTAAATCAAAATGCGTGCCAAACATTATCAGTTTGGCTGACTGGTAGTAGTGGAATCGGCAAAAATATTCCGGGTAGGGTCCCCTCCCCATTTCGTTACTTCCCTCTCTTTCAGGTTATAACGGTCACCCTTCCTCAAAAGGAAGAATTTTGCACCATTTTTTAGCTTTTTCAATCCATCAGGATTCTCCTGCCACAACCGGTAGTCATAAATAGCAACAAAACTCTGACCAATAACTTCAAATTCATTCTTGCTGACCACGATGGCTGTATTTTCATCCAGGCCAATGCCAAGAAGTTCAGGGTACTTTGAAATAAGAACTGGAAGGTCGTTTTGCCTGTTTCTGACAAGGAGATGCTGATCAATCGCCGAATTTCTGAGATAACCAAATCCTTTTTCGTGGTCTCCCATTAAAAGTGTATTTGTTCTGGTATCGCCTCTTACGAGATAGCTTCCCTGAATTGTGGCACCGGCAGAGCTTCCCCCGATAACACCACCCCTTGATAACACATTCATTATCTCTTTTTCTGTAAGTGTATTGGCATATGCATCAACAATCCGCCATTGACGGCCTCCATTAAACCAGACACCCCTCGCATTTTTCAGTGGTCTGACAAACTCCTCGCTGTTAGCCACTGAAGGATCATAAGTATGCATGACTGTAACATTCTTTGCACCAGCTGAGGTCAAGATTTCTGCAGCTGTCTTGCTGTTTATCACCTTTCTCCGCTGGCTGTCGGTATTAAAACAATAGGTGAATCGTAACCTCCTGCCAGAGAAATAAACCTATTGATTATTGATGTATCCTTCATATTCCCTCCGACAATTACCAGGTGACCGCTATCCGGTCCTGATGTAGCATAAACTATCGCCTGATTCCGGAGTGGTGGATTATTATTGCATGAAATCAGGAACAAAATAATTAACAGTGCGGCAAATGCATTTTTGAGCAGTTTTTTCATATGGGTGTCTTGGGTTTTAATTAACTATTGATAATCTGATATAAAAATGTTTACAATATACAAATGATGCGTTTGATTTCAACTCTAAACCATTTTGTGTATCTGTGCCAACTTAAATGAAGTCTTCTTATTCTACATCCGCAAACCCGATCCATTAATACTATTAAAGGAACTACGCTGAAAGGTTCGTTTATGGCTTTTTGAGTTATTACATCATTTCAATTCAAAAAACAAAGAACATTTATTTTAAGTTTATAAATCTAATGTAGCAATAATTAAAAAACTATCCCATAAACTTTCATACAGTAAGTAACGTTATCGCAATGGATTAAATATTCGGATAATCAAGATTGAGATCCTTTGTTATTGGACAGAATTTCAAATTCTTAATTTTGACAGATAACCCAATGGTGTTGGTGAATGGATTTTTTTTAAATTAATGTTATTGTATCTTTATCAGACTAATATCATCAATTTAAACATTTATTATCTTTTACTGGTTAATGGTTATAGCAACTTCTGAAACTTAACAGACAGGCTATGAAAAACAGAAATATCTTAATGATTTCAATATTGTCGGGGCTTATACTGTCGGGGTGTATAAAGAACACCTATGACCTTAACAAGCTTTCTTCCGGCAATCAATATTCACCAACATTCGTAATCTCAGCTGCATCCGGAAATATTACTCTTGCTGATATGCTAAAGCCTAATGATACAATTGTTTATGGCTCAGATAAATTATTGAAAATAGTATTTAAGAAAGACTCGGTTATAAATTTTCAGCTGAAGGATTATTATGACCTTACTAATATGGTAAAGTTCAGCAGGGGTTATAAAATAGGGGATGTATCAATCGCAGATTATAAAGACTCTATTCAGATACCATTGAGTTCATTCAGCAGTTCAATAACTCCCGCAATATCCAACGGGACAGCTATTTTCCCGCCATTCGGACCAATTAGCCTGGGGAATAAAACGTTCAGTGCCTTTCCGAATTTTCAAAATGCTGTTTTTTCTTCCGGTACACTGAATATATCTGTAAAGAACGGGCTTCCCGTTCGACTGAATAATATAAATATTACTCTTTATAACAATACTGTTCCGATTACCCCAATCAGTGGTGTTCTTACAATACCTGCAATAGATCCCGGGGCAACCCAGTCAGTCAACTTTGATCTCGCAGGTAAAACACTTACAAATTCTATAACTGCAGCAATTGTTCTTACCGGCAGCCCTGGTTCAGCACCGAACCCTGTAAACATCAACCTTAGTAGTTCCTTCCAGGTAAAATTAGCAGCCACGAATCTCAAAGTGCAATCCGGAAGAATTGTGATGCCGCCACAGACTGTTACCTCCCTTTCAGGAAATGATATTGTCGCATTTAATCCCGGGACAGGTGTTGAAATTGAAAAACTCAGGGTCCTGACTGGCCATTTTAGTTATAATCTGATCTCGACAAGCAGCGTCCGGGGTTCCTTTTCATTTACTCTTTCATCGGCAATCAAGTCAGGTGTGCCAATTTCGAAAACTATTACTATTACCGGATCAGGATCTCCGGTCAAGGACACAATTTCCCTTACCGCAACAGATGTAGACCTGAGTACCGATATTACACAGCCTTATAACAAGCTGCCGCTTACATACTCTATCTCAGTAGGTTCAAATGGATCTATGATCACTTTCAACAAGAATGACAGTATACATATCGACTTAAGCTTTCAGAATCCAAAACTCGATTATGTCAAAGGATATTTCGGACAACTTTCTCAACAAATTGCTCCCGACAATCTGGATACAGGTCTCAAGGATTTTATGAGTACCATTACAGGTCAACTTCATATTTCAAACCCATCAATCACACTTAATTATTCCAATTCTTTCGGGATACCATTACAGGTTACATTCAATGCTACCGGCACGAGAAATACACAATCGGTTAATCTTAATCTCGCTCCATTTATAATTTCTTCACCAACTTCACCTTCAGTGAGGGATGTATCTTCTTCCTATGCAATAAATACTTCAAACTCTGCCATTGCGAATCTTGTTTCACTTCCCCCTTACCAGATATCCTTTTCCGGATCTGCATTAATGAACCCTGCAGGGATGACTGGTGGAAGGAATAATTATATTTTCTGGAACAGCAGATTCCTTGGATCGGTTGAAGTGGATGTACCGCTTACAATCTGGGTAAATAATATTCAGTTTTCGGATACCCTGGATAACTTCCTCAAACCGGATAAAAACAGCAATGGTTCTTTCAGCTTTGAGGAAATGGATTCATTGAAAGTTAATATCACAGCCCAGAATGGTTTCCCGATGGGAATCTCAGTAAAAATGATGCTGTATGATTCCATTAAAAAATCCATTTTAAAGACTATTGATGCATCAAGCTTCCTGCTTCCGGCACCTGTTGATGCGTCAGGTAAAGCTTCGGGCAAGACAGAGAGTACAACTACAATTACATTTTCTCAGGCTTTCTTTGATGCAATCAACTCTGCCAACAAGGTAATACTTATGTTCGCTGTTAACACTGCAGGAAATGGCACAACCGATGTGAAGTTCTATTCAGACTATGCCATTATATTCAAAGCCTCGGTCCTGGCAAAACCAAGATTAAAAATTAAATGAGTAAAGAAATAGAAATGAGGATTCGCAAATCATTATATATGCTTTCATTGATCCTGGTGATTGGCATGAAGAATGCCTATACACAGACAAGTCAGGTTTTGTATTACATGAACATTCCTCAAAATCACCTTGATAACCCTGCCCTGAGACCGACAAACTCATCTTATCTTGGAATTCCTGTTCTCACGGGACTGGATTTTACTGTTAATAATAATTTTGTCAATTTCTCGGATATAATTATGAAAGGACAGAAAAATGACTCTCTGATAACTGTTCTGCATAAGGATTATAATATAGACAAATTCATAAATAAGCTTAAATCCAGCAATTTTATAACTCCGGAAATCAGTATTCAGTTGCTGGGCCTCGGATTTACTGTTGGCAAGGATATGTATATTACGCTTGACATGGTGGACAGGATCTACACCAATTTTGCAATACCGAAAGATCTTTTTCTTCTGGCATTAAAAGGGAATAGCAGTTTTGTTGGCAGCACCATGGATCTTTCGGGCTTTGATGCCCAGATCAGGTACTGGCATGAATTCGGGATGGGAATTTCAAAGAATTTTGGTAATAATCTGAGGTTAGGAATACGTCCGAAGATCTTGTTCGGCGTAGCAGATTTTTCAATAAATAACCAGGCATTCGGGCTGACAGTAAATCAGGACTATTCCTGGGATTTTAATGCAAATCTTACAGCAAACATGAGTGGCCCGGTGAAAGTCTATACAAGCAATAAGAACACTATTGACAGTATAAAATTTGATGAAAACAAATTCAAAAAAGGATCAGGCAATGATGTCGATATAAATAAAATTGCAAATTTCTTTTTCAATAAACAGAATATGGGACTAGGTATTGATCTCGGGGCTCAATATTCTGTTACAAATAAATTGCAGGTCTCAGCAAGTGTTACTGATCTTGGGTATATCCGGTGGAAGAGTGATATCACCAACCTGAAAGCAGAAAGTTCATTTAAATTCAGTGGCTTCAATGTAACAGATGTAGTCAACGGGTCAAAAACGATGGATCAGCTGGCACAGGATATGGCTGATTCACTTAAAAACTCTTTCTCAATTACAAACGGAAGCAAGCCATATAACACCACACTTCCTGTTGGAATCAATCTGGGGGGCAGTTATAACCTTACGAAAAATATCTCTGTGGGGATATTATCCCACAGTATTCTGGCTGACAGGAAGATAAGAGAAGCGCTGACTCTTTCTGCCAATATTAACCTGGGTAGTGCATTATCCACAAGTATTTGCTACACTGCAGAAAACGGCCGGTTCGATAATCTAGGAGCAGGACTTGCTTTCATGCTGGGGGTCTTCCAGTTCTGCTCTAGAGCAGACAGAATCCCGGTAACATTCAATAAGATAACCTCAGATAATAATTCATCCCTTGTACCTGCAACATGGAATACATTCAATACCAGGTTTG
>JAHEYW010000035.1 GCA_023251395.1 Bacteroidales bacterium | reverse complement strand
TTTGTTTCAACTTTCCAGAGCAGGTTACCAGAATCGGGTTCAACACAGTGCAGATTAAAATCATAACTTCCGACAACAAGACCAGATTTTGTGCCTGACTTCCACATGTTTGCTGAACCAACTATCTGATTGTCTGTTTTATATGTCCAAAGTAGCTTGCCGGTTCTTTTGTCAGCCGCCATCAATCTTCCATCAGAAGTGCTGAAGATTATTTTTTGTCCTGCAATCATCGGTGGGGCATCAGTGGAACTTCCAGCATCAAGTTTCCATGCAACTTTCCCTGTAAGATCGCAGGCATAAATTATACCTTTGTCAGTTCCAAAATATATAAGTCCGTCACTGATTACCGGTGAGGATTTAGTTCTGCTACCGGAATTAAAGCTCCATAGAACTTTAGGGTTCTCAGGCAATTTCCAGTCTGAGTACCCTGTCAGATCTGAAGTGCCTCTGTAAACAGGCCAGTCCAAAGTCTGACTAAACATCAACCCTGAATAGAGTACAAAAATGAATATTGCAGATAATGACTTCATTTTAGTTAAATCAGGAATTTAGCTAATTATTGCTAAACTCAATATTAAAAACACCTGAATCCTGAACTTGTTTAAGTATTTAATTAAATCCTTGTCAGTCAGATGCGATACAGTAAAGATTTTCTTTACCTCTGATATATATCTTTTTTTCAGAGAAAACAGGTGTACAATCAGAATTTTCACCTAATGGTGAATTGGCAATAATTTTTAAACGGTCGGCAGCCTCAACAATGTGCATAATACCATTCCTGTCGAGTATCCAGACTTTGTTATCACACAAAACAGGTGAAGCGTAGATTGGATTTTCGAAATAGTGAGTCCATAAAGTATCACCTTTTTCTACATCATAGCATGCGGCATCGCCATTTCCTGTTGCGATGAAAAGATATTTCTCGTTTGCCACAGGGCTTGAGACATCAGGGGTGAACCTGTTATCTTCCCAAACCTTAGATTCGGTCTTACCTGGTTTTAGAGCAATAAGTTTTGCATAATCAGTTACAGCGAAGACCATTTTGCTGTTTACAGCAACAGATGGAACAACATCGCCTGACACACCTGTCTGACTCCAGATTTCTTTCCCGGATTCAGGATCATAGGCCGATACATTTGGATTCCCATTGATTATTATCTGAATCTGTCCATCAAAAGATGCAAGGACAGGTGATGAGTTAACCGCTCTTCCGGTCCTCATTGTTTCCCATTTCTGATCTCCGTTTTTAAGATCAAGTCCGATAACTGACATTTTATTATTGCCATCATACTGAATAATCAGTGTCTCCTTGTAGATCAGCAATGAAGCTGCAAATGCATAGGTTGTAGAAGGAATACCAATATTTTTCCCCCATATCAGTTTTCCTTCATGATCATAACAAACCAGATTTGCATTCCCAAACATTGCACAGACAAAATCCTTATTAACGGCTGCAGTGGGTACTGCCATACCAGCTTCATTATCTGATTCAAGAGCTTTCCTGGAAGCGCCCTGAAAATCAGAACCTGAACCTGTCCACAGGATTTTACCGGTGTTCTTATCCAGGCAATAAAGTTCCAGGTCTGCATCCTTGGCTCCTGTAATGAAGATCCTGTCTTTCCATATAACAGGAGAACTCTTTCCGGATTTTGGCAGGTTTACTTTCCATTTTATGTTTTTACCCTCAGAACCGTTCCAGTCGGTTGCGAAACCTTTGCCCATGGCAATTCCTCTGCTGCCATCGCCCCTGAAGAATGGAAAGTTCACATCATCATTGGAAGAGACTTCGTTTGATTCTGATGGTTTTTGGACTGAGGATGATATTACAGCACCGTTATATGGTGAAGGTAGTTTTGTTCTCAGTACAAAGGATGAGATTATGGCTAAAAATATAACAACCGAGGCAGAGATAATCAGATAATTTTTGCTCTTTTTCTGTACAGAGATTAGATCAGGTTTTTCCTGTGGCTTAGTCCGGATAAGTTTATCATTGACTGCGATCAGCCGCTGAAAAATTACGAATACTATGGCTCCGGCAAGCATTAGATATGAACCTGTTTCGACCTGCCATCTTGATGAAAAATAAGCCCTGCGGGCCATAAGATCAATTGCCCTGAGCTGTTCGGCTTTGTCTTTATTGTCAGGATCTTTGTCAAATTGTTCCTTCATCTGGAGCAAAGCCTGATTCTCCAATGGATTTATCCTTTTCAACTGGATAAGTGTGAACAGCATTGTGAAGGCAATCAGCAGGGTAAAAATACCTGCAACCAGACTTATTCCTCTAAATGCATTTAGTTGTTTGTCAGTGAAATTCATTTCTTAAGCTTTTACCTTTACCGGACAATATTTAAAACACTTTCCACAGCTGTAGCATTTACCCTGGTCGGGTTTATATTCTGTCCTTCTTTTGCGCACCACAGAAGAGAAAAGACCGATCCCAAGTGATGATCCGAGAAAAATTCCTACCCATGGCGATCCTTTCCGGAATCTTTCTACAATGAATGCCTCTTCCTTGTAGAGATCTTCTTCAGATTTGCCGGATTCCATATATGCAACAGCTGCTTTAGAAACAGCTTTAACACCTTTTTCTTTTTCGAGCCTTATCTCTCTGGCCAGGCTTACACTTCTGTTCACAATTGCCAGAGAAGGAGCAAAGTTATAAAACAGGACAGCTCCAGCAATTGCCAATGCAGGGATCAGTGCCATAAGAGAGTAGTTCTTTCTGGTTTCATTTTCCAGAACAGCAGGCTCCTTTGGTGCAGGATCAGAAGGAAGAATAACATCATATGGACAAGCAGGTTCGCATAACCTGCAGACTCTGCATTCAGCCGGTGTAATTGTTAAATGTTTTACAGCGAACCTTGAGAATATTCCAAGCAGTACACCATATGGACAAAGGTACCTGCAATATGGCCTGTTTACAAAAATTCCAACAAGCAGAAGGAGTGAACCAAATATTATCATTGTGTATGGAGCGTCTATCCTGAATATTCCGACAAACGGATCATAACGGCAAATCAGGAACTGGCTCCCTGTAGCAGCAAACAGAATTGAAAGCCCAAGGTATATAAAAGGTATTGTGGTTAGTACAGCTTCAATTTTTCGGGGAACTCTAACCTGTTTGAAACTCAGAACCTCCTGAATAGCCCCCAGGGGACATACTCCTGCACAGAAAACCCTCCCGGATAAAAGTGCAAACAACAGAGGAATGATAAAAAAAAGCAGAGCGGTAACAGGTACTGAATAATTATTATTGAATAATGACAGCGTAACATTCTGAATTGACCCGACTGAGCATATGCATCCCTGTCTGTAGAAACCAAAATAGGCAAGTGTAAATATTGAGGTCCATAATAATCCCTGCCTCGACCTTTTATATAATGCAAGCCAGGATGCAACAAGCAGTGTAACAATGAGAACAGCAGTATCGACGTACTCCCAGACAGGACCCCTCTGGTTTAGAAGCTGATTAGTCGGAAAGGTGTAACCCGATTCAAACTCTGGTCTTGGGAACCTTTCCTGCGCAAACAGAATTGAATGCCATACGAGGAGTGCTATCAATATTGCATAGGGTATATATCTGGTAAGCTTCTTTGACATATTTAAATGGCTTAAGGCTTAAGGCTTGGGTTCAATATAGTTTTTAATAAAATCCACTTCTTTCTGTTCAGCCTTTTTTTAGTTCTTTTCTCAGATATGGCTCAGATGCCGGTACTCTGATAACAGCATGAGAAGGACAATCTCTTGCAATACCGCAATCATTACAGTTTACGCAAAGTTCATGTCTTATCTGCATATATAATGAACCATTTCCGAAATCTGCACATCCTTTGACGCATTTTGCACATCCGTTACATAGTTTCTCATTAATAGTGTATTCGAAATATGGTTCCTCGACAAACCTTCTGTTTATTGCACCTGTTGGGCAAAGCTGGTTTTCAGCAGCTGTATTTATTGTTTTTGAACCCTGACGGAGATAGCCCGGACACATGTCACAATAGCCGCACATTGGAAAAGCATTGGTGCACTTTGAAGCTGATGGAGTAAGGATACAGCTTGTCTTACAATTATCGCATTGAGTGCATTTATAAGGGTCGATCTGCCAGACGTATCCTTTTCTATCTGATTTTTTCACAAGAATTACCGGAAGAACAACAAGTGGAGCCGCCAATATCAGTTTTCCGGCGTTTCTTACAAAATCCCGTCGTGATTGTGATTTATCTTTAAGCTCTTCCATCTTTAATAACTTTAAACTTTGAACAATCAACTTCACCGTTACAAATACCTTTGCCTGAACAGGAAGAACAGTCACCTCCGCTAACAGCCCTTGTGCCAAGTACGACCGCAATTACTGTCAGTATCCCGAATAATACTAACTGGATAATTCGTTTTAAGAATATATTTCTATTCATCTCTTTTCTTTTTCCATATTAAAAAGTCCAAAGACCGAAGTCCGAAGACGGAAGTAAGAAGATCCCAATCCGCAATCCCAATCCGCAATCCGCAATTCTTCTCATTCTTTTCTTTTAAATATGTACATCTTAGAATCTGCGGGGTTCACCGCATATATCACCTTCCCGTCGGGAGAGGCAATATCAAGAGGAACTGATCTGGTGAATTTATTTACTGAATTAACAAATTCAATAAAAGCCCCCTTATTGTCGATTATTTTAATCCTGTTAATTCCTTTTTCAGCTGTAACAAATCCACCAGGTATACGAATAAAATGTGAAGGGTTGCAGCATCCGCAGAAATAACCCGGTGAATTTCCCGGCTCACCAATCGTACTTACAATAGAACCATCCAGGTTTCTGAGTTCTATTCTGCTTTTACCTGTGTTTGCAATATAAATCTGGTTTTCATCTGTAAGGTCCACTTCAAAATAAAAGCTGGGTATAATGAATGGTTCTCCGGAAAGTCCGATCTGTTTTAACATATTTCCATTCTTATCAACGATTGTGACTATCTTATGCTGAGCATCTGAAAATGCGACCAGGGATTTATTTGCAGAGACTGATACGATTGCAGAACTGTCCTCGAATGGGCCCCATTCATTTATCAACTTGCCGTCGGGTGAAATGACCATGATACTTTCCCAGGTTGCTGCAAAAACAGTATCTCCCGACAATGCAAGGGACGTGACCGTCTTTTTTAATGGAAGGGTCCAAACGGGTGCCAGATCAGATTTGTATTTTGCGACGAATTTTTCTCCTCCGATGAAGAGAAATGAGCCTGGTGAGGCTGTAATAGTCTTAAGCTTTCCCAGGTTTGGTTCAAATTCATCGGCTTTGTACCATAGGTCTTCAATTTTTGAAGAATCAATTACTGCGGTATTTGTCGGCGTCTTTTCTTTATAAAATGCAACGTCATATACTATATATCCTATCAACGAAAGGATTAATAGTATCACAATAACAACCCATGCTTTTTTATTCATAGCCTAGTTCTTATTACTTATATCAAGACATAACAAATTCCTTGAATCTCTCAGAAGAAGATATTTTCCTGCTATAGCCATTGGAGCCCATGCTTCTATCGCATTCATTACTCTGTGATTTGCAAGCAGTTCTGCCTTATTATTTTCAATTTTGTAGAGATATAAATTCCCGTCATCATCAAGAAGATACAATTTATCATTGCTTAGTATATAAGGTCCAAGTCCTTTTCCAAACCTGCTTTCTTTGCCAGTTGACCAGACTGGTTTGAGCAGATTTGATTTATTAAAACAAACGAGTTGTTTCTTTAAAGGACCGGCGTTTTCGGGCATGACTACCCAGACATTATCGTCTTTAAGAATAGGCGTTTGCTGCTCCATAGCAAGGCCCTCAGCGGGTTTATGTACTTCTGATACAGTTACGGTGTACCCTGCATCAGATTTTGCAATTTTCAGTCTGGCTCCCCCTGCACCATAGGATCCGAAGACAGCTATTTCATTATTTCCAAGGTAAAGGGGAGAGGGGACCCCGATTGACGGGTTCCATTCTGAAGTCTTCCATAATAGCTTACCCAGATCCTCACCCTCAGCTGAGATCCCACAGACGCCTCCAGAAGCATTATATACATACATTCTTTTACCTAGTATGGTCATAGGGATGATTGAACTATGAGACATCCTGAGTGAATCAGGATTAGGTGTTTTCCATATTACTTTTCCGTTACTGCAGTCTATGCCAATCATCAGAGCCTTAGCCCCGGGAGCAATTACTGCAACTCCATTATCAACGAGAGGGCACTGACCAACATAAAAGTCAGGTGTGACTCTTCCTTTCTCCCTGCCAGGGATACCATATTCCTTTTCAAGATCTAAAGTCCAGAGCATTTTGCCGGTCGCTGGATCAAGGCACATTACATGAGACCGTGGGCCAATGGTAACAAGATATTTGTCTGTCACAGTTGGAATGGTTCTTGAGTATCCATGATTCCGTTTCATTTCTACTCCGTACCATCTTCTCCATAGTTCAGTTCCTGATTTCAGTGAAAAGCATCGGAGCATATCCGCTTTCCTTTTCTCATTGTAGTCGAGGATGTAGACCCTTCCATTTTTAACTGAGGGACCTGCATAGCCTTCTCCGAGAGAAACTCTCCAGACAACAGGAGGACCTGAAGTATCCCATTTTTCAGCAAGGGGAGTCTGATCCTTGTTTATATTGTCAAAATCCGAACCTCTGAATCTTGGCCATTCTCCAGGGATTACCTCATCCATTGAATTAAGGGTATCAAAGAATTCACCGATTATAACAGATTCAGATTTTAGCTTTGCAGGAGGTCTGTGGTCCATTCCAGGCACTCTTGGAATGATATCATAAGAGGGCCGTGCAAAAGTCCACCACGCAAAAGCTATTAGAAAGATCAGTGCGGTGGAAGTTGTGACAATTACAATATTTCGTTTCTCCTTATGCATATGCAAATCCAACTACCCTTTAAACCTGGACCTATCTATTTATTTTCAAACTTTCGTAAATAATAAACCTGCCACCACAAGGTTGGAATTCTATTTAAACCATAACCCCCTCTCACAAATTATTATTGTCCGGGAAAGGGGGTTAATGGATATGACACAGAACTAATCTTATTTTCCTTTAATATTATATACTGCCATATAATCTCCATGCCTGAGGAAGAGCCGTCCATTGTCTATAACGGGATGCGACCAGTATGGACCATCACCTTGCTGAACCTGGAATGAACTGACAATATCAAGTTTTTCTCCCGATGGTTTTACGAGTGCAATATTGCCAAATTTTTCTTCATACATATAAAGCATCCCATCAGCGTATATCACCGAACCTTTATTCTTCCATTCTGTTGCCCACATTGTTTTTCCTGTTTTCCAGTCAACACAGATCCATCTTCCACTTGAATTACTATCATGTGTGGAGCTATATATATAATCACCAACAAGGACCATTCCGCCAACATGAGGATTTATTTCTGGATTCGTCCAGACAAGTGAAGGTTCTTTTCCATCGAAGGTTACTTTAATTTTCGCTGAAGTCTGCCTGTATCCATTAGCGGCAAATACAGATCCATCCCTGTAAATAGGTGTATTGATATAGTTCTTTCCGCCTTTTTTATCAGCATTTACTGATCCGAAATCGAATTTCCAGATAAGCTTGCCGTCATTAGCGTTTATTGCCAGGATATATGTTTCTGAATGTGTAATAATAATTTTCTTTCCGTTTTCAATAACGAGCAGAGGATTAGTATACTGCGTGCCATCATTAAGCGGAGCGGATTCCCATAAAACTTTACCGGTGTTTACATCGAATGCTGCCATAGCTGCGATACTTCCACCAGGAGTGGCAATCACCTTATTATCAACAACAAGAGGTGACTCTGATACACCGAACCTTGGCATTTTCACCTCATATTTTTTATAATAGTCCACACTCCACATAATCTTGCCCTCCTTGCTCACGCATGATAGTACACCCTGGCCACTGATCACAAAAAGTTTACCATCAAAATAGGTAGCTGTACAACGGGTTTCAGGCATGCTAACACCTGAAGTCATATTTCCATAAGGGATTTCCCAAAGCTTCTTACCGGTCTGAGAGAATGCTGTAAGTACATCCTGGGTCCCTTTCAGGCCTGTAATATAAACGGCATCTTTGGTAACAGTAACACTGGAATAGCCTTTTCCTATACCGGTGGCTTCCCAGATCAGGGCGGGGCCTGATTCTGGCCAGCTTTTCATCAATCCCGTTTCCTTATAAATACCTGATCTGTCGGGTCCCCGCCAACCATATTGTTGAGCGAATGAATCATTCAATGATATCAGAATAATCAATGAAATAAGTGTAAATTTGATAATTGGGTGGTTCATTGTGCTTTTGTTTTTAGTTAGATTCTGCAATATAAGAATTTGTAATAATATTGATTCGGTTGAATTGTAGAAAGCATTTTAGCTGACGTCATATTAATGATTTTTAACAAAGTTCTGGTATACTCTCCCGTACCGGCACTACATTCGGGACACCCTCCTTCAAACGCATCACTACTATTCTAATAATTTAATTTTCTGACTTAATCAGAAAGAAAAAACCTGGACGTAGAAGATGTCCAGGTTTAGTAATAAAAATCAATTACCTATTAAAAATATCCATAGTTCTGCGGATTTGGGTCAGGCGGATTACATGCATCGATGTATGTTTGAGGTACTGGACGGAAACGGTGATATTTCTTAATTGCACCACCACTTAACCCATTATCATTGCTTGCCCAATAATCGTACGTTTTGACCCTGTTATACCAGTAATCGGCACCATAACGGACCAGCATGTCGAAACGGTTAAGTTCACCTGCAGTTTCACGACCCATCTCATCAACGTAGAAATCAGTTAGCTGAGCGTCTGTTTTACCGCCGAGGAAGGCTGCAGAGACCGCCATATCTGTTTCAGTTGAAACCTGCCTGTTGGCGAAGCTTCCTCCATCATATTTCCAGAAATGTGCAGATTTTGTTTCTCCTGTTTTCCAGGCTGCACGCTGACGGACAGGAGCAAGGGCTGCAGATGCATTTGCGAAATCCCCCTTGCGTGCATATGCTTCTGATAACAAGATATAGGTTTCAGCCAGTCTGAACCGGTAGAAATTTCTGTATCCTCCCTGGTCATTCGTAGCAGCACGACGGTTATCCAGATATTTAGCAAACGGAGGGAACCCGTTTGTTGCCCTGTCATAACCGGAAACATCTCCTCTCAAGGTAGGCCATGGAATTGAAAGCATCGGAACATACCAGTATTTCTCTTTTGCACGGGCAAGAGCAAGCTTTTCGTAGTTTGTACCCGTCGTGAATCGTTTGGAAACATCCTCAAGTGATAATAGTATAGCAGTGTCACCTACAGCATATCTTGCAGCACCAACAGTCATCCCAATGCTTGCAGGATCAAATGAGCCGGCTCCATTTGAGTATGCAGCCCACTTTGCATTGGGAGCTGTGTTGGAATATTCTACCCATACATGGGTTTTATAGAGTCTGGAATCGATAAGCTTCCCTATTTTACCTGATTCATAGTTCTTTGCAGCGTACAAACCATCTTCTGCATAATAGAACTGAGTCGGAGCAACTCGTCTCCATGGTCTGCCGGTCATCAGATCTCTAACTAGTCCGACATTGCTTCCCCATGAAACACTTGTACCTGTTTCAAGCTTTGTTGTCAAAGTATAGTTTTCAAGCTGACCAGTATAATACAAATGGAGCTGGTTCCCATTAGTATTGACATCAGTAGCTGCTGCGTTATTATAAAAATATGTAGTTGAATTGTTAATGGAGAAAACAATTTCAGGACCCATATATTCAGCGGAAAGACCAGTTTTCGGATTCCAGCCCCAGAGTGTAGAATAATCTGCTGCCAGGGCATGGTTACTTCCGCTAGACGCTCCGGTTCCGAATTTTGTAACCTGGGATGCGTAATAAATTACTGAGTCAATATCCGTCGCCTTACTACCTCTATCTTCATTCATGTTGGCATCAGACTGGCTCTTAGTATATTTATCACAGTAGCGGTAATAATATGCTTTGGCCAGGAGATGACCGGCAGCACCTTTACTTGCTCTACCATACTCACCTAATACTTTTCCGTTTGCATCTGCCCAAGGAAGGAGCGACCATGCTTTTACAGCATCTGAAATAACAAGGGCCCAAACATCTTTTTGAGGTACCCGGGCAAAATCTGTTTTCGGGTAATCTACAGGGGTGGTAATGATTGGAAGACTTCCAAACTGAATGGCAAGTTCGTAATAATAATAAGCTCGCAGGAAATACATCTCACCTTTACGGATAGAAAGAGTTGCTGCAGCCATATCTGTGTTTTTTGATGCGGCCTGCAGACCAAGATTGCACGAAGCAATTCCCTTGTAGTTATTGTTCCAGAAGCTTGCTATCAAACCATATTGAGATGTCATAGCAGTGGAAAGGAACTGACCAAAAGCATCACGGTGAGAACCATCGCCACCAAGCATAAAAATATCTGTACCCATATCTTCAAATGCGTACTGGGTCTCTGAGTTGACACACCAGCGGGTCTGCTGGTAGCACGATATTGTTAAAGCATCCAAACCAGAAGCTATGTTATAGTAGGTGTAGTCTGAATTATATCCTTTTTCATCAAGGAACTTTGAACAGGAAAATGTTAATAAAGAAATTCCTGCCAGGGCTAAAATATACTTATGTATTTTCATTTTCTTTCTGATTAGAATGTTACATTAACTCCAAGCATATAGGTGATCATAGTGAATGGAGCGTCACCATATCCTGATTCGGGATCATTCCCGGCGAAGTTTGTCCACATGCATGGATTCTGAACCTTTCCATAAAATCGCAGGTTGGAGATCTGAACCTTATTTGTAAGATTCCTGGGTACAGTAAAGCCAAGAGTGACGTCAGATAACTTCAGGTAATCTCCTGACCAGTAGTACATTGAAGAGATATTTGCAGGCATCTGAATATCAGTATGAGGTTCCAGCCATTTGGTATTCTGATGGGTTGGAGTCCAGTAATCATTTACAAAGGTGTTGTATCTACCTCCAATTCCAACGCCAGGATCCCAATAAATAGTAGAACCAAATGAACCATAAACAAATACATACAGATCGAATGGCCCGTATCTTAATGTGTTTCCCATACTGATATTCCAGTTTGGCATTCTATGGCCCCTTATAGCTCTGTCATCAGAAGTTATCTTATAGTCACCAGTCAGGTCAACAAGACGAAGGTCACCTGGCTTAAAGTTTGATCCATTAGCGTTGAATTTTGCTGCCTCAGCCATATCTTCTGCTGAACAACCCCAGACATTTGGAGCTGTAACATAATCATAATATGTCTGAACGGGATAACCTACGAACCAGTTGTTGGTCAGATCCCTCGGAAGTCCAGTTGCCAACTTTGTAACCTGTTCTTTGTTTGTCGAAAAAGTCAGGTTTGTTGTCCAGTTAATTTTACTTGTCTGAATATTGACTGTGCTAAAGGTAATTTCCAAACCCTTGTTTTCTGTGGCTCCAATGTTCTGAACTATAGTGGAAAATCCTGTCACTGTAGGAATTGCACGAGTCATCAGCAAGTCAGTTGTTTTTTGCTGATATACTTCAATGGATCCAGAGATCCTGTCCCTGAAAATACCAAAGTCAATTCCGGCGTTATATTGAGCTGTTTTTTCCCATGACAGGTTTGGACTGCTCAGGGAACTTGGTGCAAAACCCATAGCGCCAGTTGTTTTGTCCCAGTTATAACGGCTTGAAGTGATCTGCCCAAAAGTGCTGTATGGGCTTACAGCTGAGTTCCCTGTCACACCATATCCCACGCGAAGTTTCAGGTTATTAATTACTGTAATGCCCTTCATAAAACCTTCATCAGAAATTCTCCATGCAAGAGCTGCAGATGGGAATGCCACCCACTTATTACCTTCAGCAAGCCGTGATGATCCATCATACCTCATAGATGCTGTTAGAATATACTTGTTCATAAATGAATAATTTACACGTCCTAACAATGACATCATTGTCCATTGTGTAAATGAGCTTGAACAAGATTGAGATCCGGCTGAGCCGAGAGCATACCATTGCTGACTTTCTATAGGTAAACTATTCCCAGTGGCAGATACCGGTTCTGAAATTGATTTTTCATTAGACTGAACAACGGTTGCAGCAATTGAATGAGAGCCAATAGTGGTATTATATGAGAAGATGTTATCAAACGTAAAACCGCGGCTTATCTGCAGACTTTCAGTTGCATTGGGATTACCTAAGTTTGTGGCGGTTGAAAAATGGCTGTTGAAAGTCTGGTTCTGAGTCAGGTTGAGATCAGTTCCAAAACTGGCCTTGTAGGAAAATCCCTTAAAAAGGTTAATCTGGCCATATAGGTTTACAAACAACCTGTTGTTTTTATTTTGAGTGATAACTCCTGTCAGATCATAGAAGGAGTTATATGACAAAGGCTCACCGCAAGGACGTTGAATAAGTCCCAAAGCTGGATCCCCTGGCTGTGTTACATCGCCACCCGGAGAATTCCATGGTGTCCCAAGTGGACTCCAGATTGTCGAAATACCCTTGCCACCATTCCAGTTAAGGAACGAGAAGTTGATATTGCCTCCCATTGTAAATTTTTTCCCAAGATTCTGGTCGAGGTTCAAACGAAGTGTATACCTTTTCCGGAACGATTGAAGCTGAATATCAGTCAGATTCATATAAGAGCCGGAAACAAAAACCTTGGTATTCTCTGTTCCACCCCTAATACTGATTGAGTGGTTTTGTGAAGAGGCATTATCCCGATAACCCGCCATCTGCCAGTTGAAGGTGCGCAGTGCTGATGGTGTATACACTCCATCTACCCAACCATTTTTCAATGATTGATTAATATAAGGATCCCATCCGGCACTCAGATATGTGGTATTCATATCTGCATTATAATCAGCTGTCAAAGAATTATAGCCTGAGGGGTCTAACGTATAACCACCATTTCCATCATATTTGTATTTACGTGCTGCCTCTCTGACCCAGTCAACAAACTCCGGACCATTCAATGCTTTCCGGAAACGGTTAAGATAAGCAACGCTTGCATAAGCATCGTATTCGACTATAACCTTGCCAGCCTGTCCTTTTTTCGTCGTAACGAGGATGACCCCATTTGCACCTCTTGCTCCATAAATTGCGGTTGCTGAAGCGTCCTTTAATACTTCAACCGATTCCACGTCGCTTGGGTTGATGACATCCATACCACCTGTTGACGGGATACCGTCTATAACAAATAATGGGTCATTTGTGGCTGAAACTGAACGGTTACCCCTTACCCGGATAGTAGTGGAGGAGTTGACAAGGTTGCCGGAAGTAATCAAAACACCGGCTGTTTTCCCGACAAGAGCTTTTTGAATGGAGACTGGTGATGTTGACATTAGCTCAGTTGATTTTACAGAAGAAACAGCACCGGTAAGGTCTCTTTTCTTTACTGTACCATAACCAACAACAACAACTTCGTCCAGACCTCTAGTGATCTCAGTCAGTGTTATCTCAATTGTTTTCTGGTTACCAACTATTACTTCTTTAGGCTCACAACCTACAAAAGTAAATACCAGGACTGAGTTTGTGTTGGCAACAGTCAGAGCAAAGCTTCCGTCTGGACCTGTCAGAACGCCATTGGTGGTTCCTTTTTCAATGACGTTAGCACCAGCCATCGGATTATTATCAGAGTCAGTTACTTTTCCTGTTACTCTTACTTGCTGAAGTGCTTCAACCAGGCCACCTTCCTCTTTATTCGCGAGAATAATCTGCCTGTCGTAAACGGCGAATTCGACATCATGACCATCAAAGATATCTTTCAGAATATCTTTGATGGGTTTGTTGTCTGCTTCAACATCGACTTTTCTGTTTACGTTAACAAGTTTCTGATTAAAGAGAAAATAAAACTCACTTACATCCTCAATCTTATTCAGAACGTCTTCAATTGAAGCGTCCTTCATGTTCAGGGAAATTTTTGTGTTCTGTGACCAGACTGGTCCAGCGATCAGATTTAATGCCCCGAAAAAGAGAAGGAAAATTGTAATTTTCATGATTAGTAGAAGTTTTTGCCAATTACTGTATGGTCTGGATGAACCATAGTAATTAAGAATTTTTTTCATACTTTTGATTTGTTAGGTTAATACTAGAATGTTGTTAGTGCAAGTTGATACATTCAGTTGACCACAAACTGAGGAAGAGTGTTAGCGCACTTTTCCTCTTCTTTTATGGCCTTAATTTTGGTGTTTTCATGTTGGTGCCATTGTAATACATTTTTAGGTTAGGGAGGCTAGTAACTTTTTATGAGATTTTTTTGAAAGATTATCACCTGTTTTTTCGGAAACGAACCATCAGGGAGTGGTGTCCTTTTAATTTCTTTATAATCCACCGGCGATGTCATTTTAAGAAGCCTGAGGATTTCTTCAAGAGACTCGTCCTGGAAAGTCGCACGATATCTGTACCCCTGAAGTTCAGGTCCGTTTAGCTGAATATCTACGTTAAAAACCTGTCCTATTTTTTTTACAACATCACTAAGCGGCTCATTTCTAAAGATAAGTTTTCCGTCCTTCCATGCATAATATTTATACGAATCTTCATCTCTTAAGCTTATTGTTTTGTTTTGTTTGTCGTATTTAAGATGCTGATTAGGGCCAAGGTTGGAGATAAGATTAGACTTATTGCTGCCAGTAAGTTCATTTACTGATACTTTTCCTGAAATAAGAGTTACCTCAGACAAAGAATTGGACTCATAATTCAGGACATTGAACTTTGTCCCTGTTGCTTTCACAATAAAATTAGAGGTTTTCACAATGAAGGGATGGGAGGGATCAGTTTTTACTTCAAAATATGCTTCACCTTTCAGATCCACCTCGCGGTTTCTACCTGTAAATCTGTCGGGATACCTGAGACTGCTGCCTGAGTTTAACCAGACCAGCGTTGAGTCTGCAAGTTTCAGGGCTGATCGTGTACCAAAGGCAGCGTACACCTCATTATAGACAGGACCACCTGAAGCTGAATTACCTTCTGATCTGTGGCGCATGAAAAAAATAGTCCCAACGGTAACAGGGATCAAGAGTATTGCAGCAATTCGTTGCAGGTATCCCCATAATTTATTACCAGATCGTCCGATAGATATTCTGATTTTAACCTTTTTCAATCCTTCAACATCATCAATTTTATTATAAGAGAGATTGTGATCTGAGGCTTCCCATATGTTTTTTAATTCCAGGTAATACTTTCGATTGGATTCAGCGATTGAAATCCATGTATGCAGGCGTAAATTTTCATCTTCGCTTGCAACTCCTTCCAGATTTTTAGAAATCAGTGTTAAAATATCATCATTTAGTTTTTCCGCCATGCTTCTGTAATTGTTTAATAAGTAATTGTATATAAGATTGTTTTGCTATGTTATTTTATGTTTTTGGACGTAAGCAAACAATTTCTGTAATATATTAAAAGTAGTCTTTAAGGTATAATCTGAGCATATGTAAGGCTTTACCAATTCTTGCCTCAACAGTCCTTTCGGATATTCCAAACAACTCGGCTATCTCACGGTATTTCATTCCCTTATATCTGTTCATCCTGAAAGTCTCTGCAATTTCCTCAGGGAGTTTTTTAAGGGCTTCATCAATCTGTTCTTGTAGTTCTGATTGAAGCAGATAGTTTTCGGTATCGTTCTCAAAAAATGGAGAATTTTCCTTGACAAATACGTTATGGTTCTGGATAATCTTTTTGTGTCTCAGTCTGTCAAGGAAGTCATTTTTTACTATTCTCATCAGATATGATCTGAGGGATATAGTAATTTTGATTGTGCCATGTTCCTCCCAGATCTTTACAAAAGTATCCTGTACAATTTCCTCCGCTGTGGTAAGATCATTGGTATAGCGTAAAGCAAAAACCACAAGATCCTTATAATATGCTGAAAATATATTTTCAAAAGCAGAGGAGTCCCCTTCCTTAAGCCTGTTAACAAGTACCTTTTCAATATATAATACAGTACCTGGCACTTTAGACTTCGTATTTTCATCTAAAGTTATAAAATCATTTGAGACCGATGATCTCATTATCCTCTTATTAACCAACTGAAGGTTATCTATCATATCAAATGCATAATATTAAAATGAATGAAATGCCAATCAATGACCAGCATTTCATTCCCCTTAACTAACCTAACACTAACTTAATCTGGAATAACGACAATTTGCTATACGTTAAAATTCGGTTTTCAGGTCTGTCTTCCCACTTAAAAGAAGATCAATGTTTACTATACAAAGACGTTTTAAGAATACAAAGCCACATCCAAAACTTAAAAAATGTTAAAAATATTTTTATAGTTTATATGAAATTTTTCGGATTAGGCACATAATGGCCTAAACATAAATTAATTACCAGTAGGATTGCTCTTGCAAAAAAATTATGCATTTTGACCTGGAATATCCTTTTCCTTTGCCAGATACATCGAATTTTGGTTATTGATGGAAACTGATCTAAGGAATTACTAAATTGTGAATTAATTAAATTCAGAACAGATGAACATAAAACTTATTATAATTTTCAGCTTCACTCTGCTTTATGGTTTTTTTGAAATTTTTCTTAATCAAACGAAAAATAAAAAAAGCCATATTGAGAAAAAGGATGATAGAGGCAGCCTTATCGGACTCTATCTTTCAATCTCTATCGGATATTTTCTGGCTTTTACTTTTGCTTCATTAAAGCCTGGCAGGATCTACCATTGGGATTTAATGTTCATTACCGGGTTCACTCTTATTGCTATTGGACTTGTAATTAGAATATCAGCTTTGCGTGCACTGAAACAGTATTTCACATATTCTGTAGCAAAAATTGAGGAGCATAAGCTTGTGACAAGTGGATTGTATAAGAGAATTAGACATCCTGGTTACCTTGGCCAACTTATAATTTTTCTTGGAATATCCGTTTCCTTATCAAACTGGATCACAATAATATTAATGATGCTACCCGTACTTATAGGATATAACTATCGGATTATGATTGAGGAAAAGTTTATGAGTGAACAGATGGGAGAGAAATATAATGAATACAAGATGTGCACAAAAAAACTGATACCCTGGATTTTCTGAGGAAATTATCTAAAAGTAATGTACAATTATATAGTACCAGTGAAATAATGGAAGTATGGGGTGTTAAGATTGTTTCTAAAAACAATGAATGATTCTTTCTTTGCTAAATAGCTTTAGTAATATAATTCTGGTTCAAAGGTTCCAAACGGCATCTATTTTTGTATCTTAACTGCAGATAATCAGCGCATTAGTAAGAAGATGATCTTCTTAAGATAATAGACTTCAAGGTTCTTTAGTCAGTAATTTTAGGTTTTTATAACAGAATAGCTTATTAATGAGATAGATAACTTATTTTCTCATGTATATAAAATAAATTTGACTTCGTCTTTTCCAATTCATAAATTTGTTTTACCTAATAATTTCTGTCCAAAGAATATTCTGTAATTCTTTACTAAAACTTATCGATATGAAAAAATCTATCCTCCTTTCAATCTTTAGTATCCTTTGTTCAGGTTTTCTATTTGCCCAGGACATAATTATACTCAAAACTGGTATAGAGGTGAAATCCAAAGTACTGGAGATAACCCAGTCAGAAATAAGATATAAGAAATTCGAGAACCTTGATGGGCCTACAATCTCAATTTCCAAAGCTGATGTGGTAATGATTAAATACCAGAATGGTACAAATGATATCATTAGCACCAATCAGCCTAAACAGGAAACCGAAACACCTCAGGCTCCAAGCAGATTGAATAACCGGCCTTTCAGAATGGGATTTTATGCTGAACCTTTAGGAATAGTTCAGTTTGGACCACATATTGGTGCCGAAATGACTATCGCTAATCATCTGATCATTGACGGTCATGTCAGGTTTTCTTCATTAGGACTTTTAATGAAAGTAGTAACCAAAGATGATAATGACGGTATGCCTGATAAAATCAGCGGTATTGGTGTTGGCGGTGGGGTAAAATTCCTTGCTCCATCCAGGATAGGAGGGTTTTATGTTGGGGCACTTTGTGAAACCGGATCGTTGTCAGAAACGTTTGAAGAAGGAGAGACATGGGTGTATGAAAAGAAACAGGACATGGTGATTCCGATGGCTTCTTTAGGATATAAATTCAGATTCCCAGGAGGATTGTATTTAAATACCGGATTTAATCTTGGCGCTGCCATACTTACAAACGCCTCCTGGCATTATCTTAAAAACTATAAGAGTGATTCTTCAATTCACAAGGATGATACCGGAACCAATCCTTTTGGGATGATTGAAGTTGCTTTTGGAATAGAATTCTGATTGTTTTGAAATTTTTATTCAGTTTCTTCTGCATCTGATTCCTGGTAAGGTTTATCAACGCGTTATGAGTTGATGTTTTAACTGGCCTATTTATTTGATATTAGCGTCTCGGTGCCAAAGAGGCATTTTAATTAGCCACAAATTCGCCAATGCACAAAATTTCTATTTAATC